>CAMAUL010000032.1 GCA_945861405.1 Candidatus Methylobacter oryzae
GATCACTTGGGGATTTCAAGCCTCGCCCTAATTCTTGCATCGCTGAAATCAATTTTGGGTCTTTAATTAGGTCGCTCATTTTCTCTCCTTATATCGCCGTATTGTACGGCCATGAAAATAAGCGGTTACACGGATTTATTTACACCCCCTTAATCACACCAATCGAGCCAACCCTTTATCTCACCCCATTACTTCACGATTTCTGCAGCAGCAGCCTTTAACTTGGCTTCATCGGCCTGGATGGGTTTCATCATGTCGTTTTTAGAATTTTTAGCGCCTGCTACTAATGCGTCGGCGGTTTTGAATTTACTTTTTAAGGCGTCAACGGCTGGAGCAATCGAACCATTGTGACAACCTTTGCAAGTATCTGATGGGCCAGCGATTGATTGGGATGGCATCAAGCTAACTAAAGCCAATGTTGTCATTGCTAATAGAAGTTTTTTCATTCTAAGTCTCCTCAGGTTTAAAGCAGTTATTAAATTTAGCGATATAAAGGTTGAACGTTTTTTATCTAGTTATGAATGTTCAAACGATTAGACGTAGACGGTTTTACATCATCTACAGAAATTTTTTATCACACCCTAAATTGCAATGCAAATTCTTTAAAACCTTTCAAGAGCATCAGTATTGTTAGAATAAGCTGAAATGAGGCCATCCTTCTGCTGTAAGGTGGGTAATTACGCCGCTAGGCAATCCGCCGCAACTTCGGCTGACTGTAATCGGCGTTGTGAGCGCCTACTTTTGGTGTAGGGCTACACAAACTTAGGTGTTTGCACCAATTGTAATGCCAAGTAAACCAAGGAAGAATATCTGCTAGATATTCCCAAGCCGGACGAGGCAACATGCTCCGTCCGGCTGTGAGACCGTTTACCCAATGCCCTCTTTAACGAAAAACAAAGGAAAGCGAAATGGTGGATAAAGTAAAAAGACTGATAACTTTCATCATCTTCGGTATGGCAATGCTATTCAGTGTGCCGACGTTTGCTACAGAGGTTGATGATTCCATTTCCAGCTGTCTTAAGACGTGGGGCAAACATCCTTTCGGAAACAACCCCGAATATAAGACTCTCGCTACATCAGTCAAAGTCTTCGGTATTGGGCAAGGCTCTACCGATTCAGAACTTACCAATTCGCCGTCTTTGGTACTGGTTAATCCTGGGGTCAATGTCATGGGGGGAACAACTATTGAACTTCTGAACCCTAATGGTTGGTACTGCTTGCGGAACAATGTCAATGTAATGGGAGGCCTGACCATAAGGGTTCATTGCAAAGCCCACTTGGCGTCTGCCACAGAGGGAGTGACCGTGTTAGGGTCAAATTCAGATGTAAAGAGTACTACGGTAATGGGCTCAACACAGATAGAACTCGTTGGTTGTAATTGACGTTGTGTTGATTGACGGCAATTCTCCTGCTGATGCTCATCCATGCGTCGTGTGGCGAAATAGGCCTGCGAACTTTATCCAAGCCTTAGAGCTGCCAAATCCCAATAATCAACCGGCAGCCGCGCCGCTAATTCATCCCACCGAATCACAATTTCCGGCAATACCCCGACCTGGGTTTCGCCATTTAATTCGTAGAGTTCGGGCTTGCCGTATTCGCTGTCGATCAAGCGGTAAACGGTCAACACTCTATCCATCGGGTGAATCAGCCAGTATTCTTTTACGCCATGGCGTTCGTAAAGATTACGTTTTTTGATCTGATCGTGACCGGCCGTGGACGGCGAAAGCACTTCTACGATCCAGTCCGGCGCACCGCGTACGCCGCGCCGATCCAGTTTGCTGCTGTCGCAGACTACTAATACATCCGGCTGCACGACGGTATCGATGCTTTCGTCGGCTTCATTGTGTTTCGGCAGACGGACATCGACCGGCGCAATGAAGGCGCGGCAAGATTTACCTTTAAGTGCCAGTCGAGTCTGGAGATAAATTTCCCCTGCCACATCCTGATGCGCCAGATCGGAAGCCGGGGACATCGCATAGGCGTTGCCATCGATCAATTCATAGCGGCTATCATCAGGCCAAGTCAGATAATCGCCGTAGCAGTGGTGCTGAGTATCTTTTAATGCTAAACCCATATCCGATTCCTCGTATAGTTCGTGCAGATTGGTTTTTGATTTAAAAAGCATAACACAGCACATAGGCTCCGGGTATTATTTTGGGGCTGCGGTGTATTTGCTGGGTGATGAGCTAAAGCTAGGCGGGGTGTGCATTGCGAGCTATTTATGAATACATAAACTTAGAAAAAGGGGGCGATCCCCCCAGACGTACATCTTATTGCTTACCAACTTCGATAACAATTGCGTCTATGCCGTTTTCTCTTAACCGGGCGCGAATGGTGCTGACGCTGGTCATTTGCGTATAAGGCCCCATTTTTACCCGATTCCAGGCCGCGCTGCCGACTTGCGCTTTCTCAACTTTGGATTCGATCCCCATTAAAGCGAGCTTGGCTCTCAGGTTGTCGGCATCTTTAAAGTCTTTGAACGAGCCGGCCTGCAAAATATAACTGGCGGTTTTGGCCTGACCTACCCGCTCTTCCCGGGTGCGTGTGCTGATTTCATAATCAGGCACAACGACTTCTTTTTCGGGCAGGATCGTATAAAAATCAAATTGCGGCAACACCGGCCCCGGTTCAGGTTTTTTCTCCGGCTTGGGCGCTTCGGTTTTTGCGGTCTGGGGCTTGGTTGGTGTCGTCGGTTGAGGGCTTGCCTGTTCTGAATCCTGTTGATTAAACACAGTGCCGCGCAAATAAACCAGAAAAACTACAAACGAAATAATCAGCGCCGTAATCAGCATCCATTTCCACAGGCTAAGGCCGTCTGATTTTTTCCGGTACGATGCAGAATGCTTACCCTGCGCCCTGTGTTTGTAGTCTTTAGCCATGTTACATCGCTTCAGGTGTGTTGATATCCAGCAAGCCCAAGCCGTTAGCCAGTATCTGTTTTACTGAGCAAATCAGGTTAAGCCTTGCATTGCGAATTTTTGCATCATCAACCAAAAATTGATGGGCATTGTAGTAAGTATGGAACTCATTAGCCAATTCGCGCAGGTATTGAATCAGCTGATGCGGTTCGTATTGCAGGGCAGCGCGCTCCAGCACTTCAGGATAGCGCGCCAGTGTTCCGAGCAGGTTGGTTTCGTGCTCTTCGGTTAATAACGGGAGGTTTTCCATGCCCAACAGCAAATTGCGCTCCCAGTTTTTTTCGTCCAATTGGCGCAACACGCTACACACTCTGGCATAGGCATACTGCACATAAAATACCGGATTCTCGTTGGATTTGGAGGTCGCCAGTTTCAGGTCGAAATCCATGTGCTGCTCCGACCTGCGCATTACGTAAAAGAAACGCGCCGCATCTTTGCCGACTTCGTTGCGCAATTGCCGTAAGGTGACGAATTCGCCGGAACGGGTCGACATTTGCACTTTTTCTTCGCCGCGATACAGCGAGGCGAACTGCACCAGCAGCACTTTCAGCTTGGACTCGTCTGCGCCCAAGGCTGCAATGGCGGCCTTGACGCGGGGAATGTAGCCGTGATGATCGGCTCCCCAGATGTTGATAATCTGGTCGAAGCCGCGATCCAGCTTGTTCATGTGGTAGGCAATATCGGACGCAAAATAGGTGGATTGGCCGTTATCGCGAACCACCACCCGGTCTTTTTCGTCGCCTAATTTGGCGCAGGCAAACCAGGTCGCGCCATCCTGCTCGTACAGATGTCCAGCAGCACGCAGGCGCTCCAGCGCTTTTTCAACCGAACCGTCATCCATCAACTGGCGCTCTGAAAACCATTCCTGATAGTCAACGCCAAACTCGCTCAAGTCGATCTTGATGTCTTCCAGGATGTTGTTCAAGCCTATTTGAAAAAAGTCCTGATAGAGCGATGCGCCCAGTAAAGTCTTGGCTCGATCTATCAAGGCATCGATATGGACTTCCTTGTCGCCGCCTTCAGGTTCATCGGGCGGTATATCTTCTAACACCAGCTCTACCGGTCTGCAATATTCATTGGTGGCGTTTTTATGAATGTCCGAGGCAATTTCACGGACATAATCGCCTCGATAAGCATTGCTGGGGAAACGCACCAGTTCGCCGCATTCTTCCAGGTATCTGAGCCAGATGCTGGTGGCGAGTATATCCATCTGCCGACCGGCATCATTGACGTAATATTCACGATGCACGTCAAAGCCGACCGCCTGCAATAAATCGGCGACCACTGAACCGTAAGCGGCTCCACGACCATGTCCGACATGCAAAGGCCCGGTCGGATTGGCGGAAACAAATTCGACCTGGACTTTTTTACCCGCGCCGATATTACTTAAGCCAAACTCTCGGCCTTGGTCGTGAATGAGTTTGATAACCTGATATTGGGCGGTGGGATCGATAAAGAAATTGATAAATCCGGGGCCTGCCAGCTCGGCTTTAATAATGGCGGCATCTTGGGGCAGCGCGGCCATCAGTTTTTCAGCCAATTGGCGCGGGTTGGTGTTGGCCGGTTTCGCCAGCATCAATGCCAGATTAGAAGCAAAGTCGCCGTGCTGCGGGTCACGGGTGCGGTCAATTGTAATATTAGGGATGATTTCCTGAGCGAGAACGCCGTTTGCTTTAAGTGTTTCAACGGCTTGCAGGATAAGTTCCTCTATCTTTTTTTTCATTGCTTCACTGCGTAGGTTAGATCAAGTAAACAGACGCACATTATCCGTTAAAATCATTTGATTATCCATTCAAACAACATTAATGACCGTCAACTGGATAATATCCAGCGATCAATGCGGCTTCGGCTGTGATGATGAAATGTGGGAGGGAACGGAATGGTGAGGGATGTCTCGACGACGGCATGGACAGGAAATGATCCAGTCATTTCTTTGCATTCCCCACATCCCTGCGGGTTATGCAGGAGGTACGACCCCACGGAAGGGGGAGGTAGAGCAATGCATGGAGCAATTGCCGAGAGCACCAACAGTAGGCGCTTTAGGCGACGCAGGAGCAGTTGCCGACGACTGCATGGACGCAGGAGGTAGAGCAATGCATGGAGCAATTGCCGACGACTGCATGGATGCAGGAGGTAGAGCAACGCAGGAGCAGTTGCCGAGACTTAAACGTTTGTTGATAACGTATAAGTCTCGAGGAGCGGTGCAGCCTTATTTTTTGGTGAAATACATATAGCTTCCGTACTTATTGTCTTTAAGCACCATAGTCGTATCGGTTTTTTCGACTAACGAGTAGCTATCGAATTTACCCGCTCTGCCCAGTATGCTGACTTTTAACATGCCGCCTTCGACAACATAGTCCACTGCCGGCGCATCATAAGGGTTGCCTCTAACTTGAGGGATGTCTTTTTGGATCAACTGGTTGTTATTAAGCACCCAGGTCATGCCCATCGGTTTCTTTTCAGTATCTTCCGGCGATTTTTTGGTATATTCCAGAAACCAACTACCGATGATGTCCTTATCTGAATTCAGGGTGTCGGCAAATACAGCCGGACTTGCCAATCCGAACAACAAGGATAACGCGAGTAATATTTTTATTTTGTTCATTATTTTTTCCTGGGTTAAGAAACTGAGACTATAAGCAACTATTTCACACTAGCATTGCTATTGTACAAGAAACTGAGTGGGGTAGTACTTAACTTTATAGGGTTAATCTGCCAGAGCGGCGACCGACCGGGGCCGTTCTGGCGAACACGTTACAGGTTTGTTAGAAAGGCAAGACAATGTCAGGCTTGACCTGCTTCATCAGTTGTCTAAATTTTTCCTGAATGCCGCGCATGGCCGCTTCCGAATCGCCCTCAAAACGGATAACCAGCGATGGCGTGGTGTTGGATGCCCGCACCAGCCCCCAGCCGTCCGGAAAATCGACGCGCATGCCGTCTATGTCGGTGATTTTGCCGTCGGTAAAATTAGCGGCTTTAAACAGGCTGTCGATAAAGGTGAAGTTTTCGCCCTCTTCCAGCGCAACATTCAACTCCGGCGTGTTGATGCTGTCGGGAAAATCGGCAAAAACCTCGGCGCTGCTGCGCGCATCTTTGGACAGTATTTCGAGTAAACGCGCCGCTGAATACAGCGCATCGTCAAAACCGAACCAGCGATCATTGAAGAAAATATGCCCACTCATTTCACCGGCCAGTTTGGCGCCGGTTTCTTTAAGCTTGGCTTTCATCAAGGAATGCCCTGTTTTCCACATGGTCGGTCTGCCGCCGAATTTTGTAATCTGATCGGCCAGATGGCGGGTGCATTTCACATCGTAAATGATTTCCGATCCGGGCTTGCTTGCCAGCACATCTTTGGCAAACAGCATCATTTGCCGGTCTGGCCAGATGATTTTGCCGTTGGAATCAACCACGCCCAAACGGTCGCCATCGCCGTCAAAAGCGATGCCGATGTCGGCCTTGTAATGCTTGACCGTTGCAATCAATTCGACCAGGTTTTTGGGGTTGCTCGGATCCGGGTGGTGATTGGGGAAGGTGCCGTCGATGTCGCAGAACAGTTCATGAACCTCACAGCCCAATGTTTTCAGCAGCTTCGGCCCTAATTCACCGGCAACGCCGTTGCCGCAGTCCAGCACTACAGTTATGGGCCGACCGATATGTACATCCTCAGAAATAACGCCGAGGTATTCATTGCTGAATTGGCTGTTTTGTTCGATGCTGCCGGGTGTGCCTGTTGCGTAAGCCTGATTGGCAATGCAGGTTTTAAGTTGCTGGATTTTTTCGTTTGCCAGCGTTTCGCCGTTGATGACCATTTTCAGTCCGTTGTAATCGGCCGGGTTATGGCTGCCGGTAATCATCACGCCGGTACGCCCTTCGGTGTGTCTAGCCACAAAATAAAGCACCGGCGTAGGCACCATGCCGATATCCAGCACGTTGAGCCCGGTTGCAATGATTCCTTTGGCTAAAGCTTCTGCCAGGGCAGGACTGGAGGTTCTGCCATCGCGGCCGACCACGACGGTTTTGCAGTCATGCTCTTTAGCCTGGGTACCCAGCGCACGGCCGATGTCGTAAACCACCTCTTTAGTCAGCGTTTTGCCGACGATGCCCCGGATATCATAAGCCCTGAAAATGATACCGGGGTCAGTTTTTTTTACGGAAACCGGCATGTCAAAGGAGTCCGGCACGGGTTTTTCAACGATTTCCGGCTTGCTGGCTGCGACAGTCGGTGTATTGGTTTTGGCCTCGTCCAAAGCAACCGTTTTTGGCGTTTTAGGTTGCGTGGGTTCTGTCGGCCATAGGGCTGGGCTTTCTGAAGTGACCTCCATGGATGGCGGAAATGCCGCAAGACTGCCGGGAGCAGTCGCGGCCGTGAAGTCAGCAGGGTCATCAAAAAAACTGCTCATTGCAAAATCAGCAGGATTATTATCACCGGGTACGCCGTCGTCCTGATTATCCATAACCCGTTTAAACTGCGCCAACGTTGAAATGACGGCATTTATTTCAGTCAACTTAACGGGGTAAGTGCTTTGTAGTTTATTGGTTAGCATGTCTTTGCAGGCCTTAAGAACACTGCCCATATCATGCGTTAGTATGCCGGAAAGCATCCGCCAACCGATAAAAAAAGCCAACAGCGCCAGTAAGGCAGAAACAACAATGATGCAGGCAATCAGAGTCAGTCCGGTGGAACTTGTGCTGCTTGCGTACTGGTAATGCATCTCCCAGCCGGTATTGGCTACCTTTATTTTTTGTACGTCATCGTTGGGATCAGCGCTGACGGGTCCACCGACGGCACCCAATACAAGCTCTGCCTGCTTTAATTCAATATGACCATCTTTTAGCTGCGCGGCCTGTACGGTTTTGCTGATAAAGTCATAGCTCAGGCTGGCCAGAATAACGCCTACCACTTGGTCGTTTTGCATAATCCGGCGAGTTATCGCCAGATGCCGGTCTGGCCCGATGTCGCCTTGCACTGCCGGTAGCTGGTTTTTGGTAAACGTTTCCCGCACCATATCCAGGTCGGCATAACCCATTTTGGGCACGCTTTTGTCATCAAGCTCACTGACGCCGGGCAATAACAGTCTGACCTTCAGGACGCCGGGCAGATGCCGCTCAAGCTTTTCGGCTACTGTGCGTGTTTGGGTCGCGTCCGCACTGGTAACCGCAGCCAGCACCTCGGGATCCTGCGCCATTTTTTCCAGCGTGCTGGTCAGCAGATTGATCTGTGCTGTTATGCCCAATGCGACGCTTTTGGCAACGGCTTCCGTTGAGTAATGCTGAGTTTGCCCGATTTGCGTCATACTGATCCAGTAAACGCCGGAACCGGCAGTTAAGATCATTAAAACAGCGAACGCTGACAGTAAAGAAAATAGTCGTACCATGATGATGCCCTATAAAGAAAAACTGCTTAATGCCGACCCGTGTGACCAAAGCCTCCGGAGCCGCGTAAGCTTTGATCAAACTCGGCGACTTGTTCAAATTCCACCTGCACCACCGGCACGAAAACCATTTGTGCGATGCGCTCACCGATATTAATGGTAAAAGCGGTGTTGCCCCGGTTCCAGCAGGAGACGAAAACCTGTCCCTGATAGTCTGAATCAATCAGCCCGACCAAATTGCCCAACACGATGCCGTGTTTGTGTCCCAGGCCGGATCTGGGCAATAAAATGGCAGCTAATTGATGATCGTCAATATGGATAGCCAAGCCGGTAGGGATCAGCAGCGTTTCTCCCGGTTTTAACTCGACGGCTTCATCCAGGCAGGCGCGCAAATCCAGGCCAGCCGACCCCGCTGTCGCATATTCCGGCAACGGAATGTCTTTGCCTAAACGGCCATCCAGGATTTTAAGCTGTATTTTTGTTGTGCCTTTCATGTTCCATTCTCTCTGCGATTAAGCTGATTAGTTGTTCGGCCAAGTGATTTTTGTCGGTCATTGCCAGTTTTTTTTGGCCGTTTTTCCAGAAAACCTGTAATGCGTTTCGGTCGCTGTCAAAGCCGCCCAGATCGCGCCCCACCCAGTTTGCCGCAATCATGTCCAGGTTTTTCCGCGCCAGTTTGTCCAGAGCGTATTGTTCAAGGTCATGAGTTTCTGCGGCAAATCCGACCGTGAACGGGCGGTTAGCGAGTTGTGCAACCTCGGTCAGAATATCCCTGGTTTTTTGCAAGGTCAGCGTGGTTTGTTCGTCTTGTTTTTTAATTTTTTCGTTTTCGATCAGCACGGGGCTGTAGTCTGCAACCGCCGCCGCGCCGATGTAAATATCATGTTCTGCGGCTTTGGACATGACCGCCGCATGCATTTGCGCTGCGGTTTCTACGCTGACCAAGTCTATATTGACAGGCGCTGACAGCGATACCGGGCCGCTGACCAGCGTGACTTTTGCACCTGCGTTTAATGCCGCATGGGCAAGCGCATAGCCCATTTTACCGGAACTGCGATTGCTGAGGTAGCGTACCGGATCCAACGGTTCGCGGGTCGGCCCGGCGCTGATTAGAACCTTAAGTCCGTTTAAACATTGTGCGGTCGGCTCGGCCATTAAGCGCCTGCAAATTTCCATAGGCTCTGACATTCGGCCCAAGCCGGTTTCGCCGCAAGCCTGATCGCCCTGTTCGGGGCCGAGCAGAATAACGCCATGGCTTTTGAGTTTCTGGATATTTTCCTGAGTGACCGGCTTATGCCACATGGCCTGATTCATGGCCGGGGCAACATAAACAGGGCAGGTTGCGGCCAAATACAGCGTCGATAACAAATCGTCAGCCAAACCGTGACTGCATTTTGCAATCGTATTGGCCGTGGCCGGGGCGATAATCAGCGCATCGGCCCAGCGCGTCAGACTGATGTGGCTCATCGCATGTTCCGTGTCCGTATCAAGCAGATCGCTATGCACCTGATTGCCGGAAAGCGCCTGAAAGGTCAATGGGTTGACAAACTGCATGGCTGAACGGGTCATCACCACGCGCACCTCTGCGCCTTGTTTGCGCAACAGCCTGACCAGTTCGGCCGACTTGTACGCGGCAATGCCGCCGCTGACAGCCAATAAAATATGCTTGTTAATAATAATGCCCGGAAACTTTAACAAAGCCGGTATTATGGCAAGTATAAAGAAATTCTTCTATGCTTAAATTTCAGTAACTATTCAGCCACAGATCAACACAGATTAAACAGATTGCTTTTTACTGTTCATTTTAAATGAGCGACTTAAATGCTGGTTCGTTTCCAAAATTCATGAGCAATCCAATTTTGGTAGCCACCATCAACTAGTTGATAAGATAAATTATTTATGTTTCGGTTTATCCGTGAATGTCTGTGTTGATCTGTGGCTGAATGGTTACAAATTTCAATAATATGAGGAGAGGCCTATGTCCATTAAGGATTGGGCGGCAGAAGATCGGCCCCGGGAAAAATTGTTGCAACGCGGCTCGGCCGCTTTAACCGACGCTGAGCTTTTAGCTATTTTTTTGCGCACCGGTTCACCGGGCAAATCAGCGGTTGATCTGGCGCGTGAGCTGCTCATCGATTTTGGTTCGCTAAACGCCTTGTTAGGTGCCGACCAGAAACACTTTTGTCTGGGTAAAGGCTTGGGCGAGGCCACTTATGTCCAGCTCCAGGCGGTGTTGGAAATGGCACGGCGTCATTTTAAGGAAGCCCTGCAACGCGGCAATGCGCTGACCAGCCCTGAAATTACCCGGTCTTATCTGAGCGCACAACTGCGCGGCTACAGCTACGAAGTGTTCGCCTGCTTATTTCTCGATAACCAACACCGGGTCATACAGCTGGACGAGTTATTCAGAGGCACCATAGACGGAGCCAGCGTTTATCCGAGGGAAGTCGCCAAGCAGGCGCTACGCCACAATGCGGCGGCGGTGATCTTTGCCCATAACCACCCGTCCGGCATTTCCGAACCCAGTCAGGCCGATAAACAGATCACCGAGAAACTTAAGCAGGCCTTAGCCTTGTTCGACATACGGGTGCTGGATCATTTTGTTATTGGAGACGGGCAGCCGTATTCGTTTGCCGAGCATGGGTTGTTGTAAGGCTCAAGTTTTATTCTAAAAACCGCAATTTATCCACGAAAAGCACAAAAGACACGAAAATTAGTAACTTACCCTTTGGGTAACCGTCTACGGATTGATAATTCTTTGAAAATTTTTGTGCTTTTCGTGCTTTTCGTGGACGAAATGAATGTTCATCAAAACAGCGCCAGCGCTTCCAGACATTTTCGATAATGCGCCAAGCCGTTATCAGGCGGCAGCGTTAATCCCGGCAACGCAAAACCGTAGCGGATTCCGGCTTGCTCCGCATCGATTACCCAGCGGCATAACTGGCTTAATCGCTCTTCAATATTGTGTCCGGGTGCCAAGTTGTAATCCAGCAGGATTTCATCGGATGAGTTTTCACCGGCGTATTGTTTGCTGAACACGCCCAAGCCTTTGGCGAAGGCTTTCCAGTGTATGTGCTTGATCGAATCGCCGGATTGGTATTCCTGCAAGCCGTAATAATCATCGCCGCTTTTGCGGCTAAATCCCTGCTTGGCTTCTGCCGATGGCGTTTGGGGGAAGGGGGTTTCATGAGGCGCAGGCTTTGGATAAACCAAGGCCTTAAGGTCAAAGCGGATCGGCGACCAGGCGCGGAACAAGCCCAGCGGATAAGTGCTGGACAGCGTGACCGTCCCCGCTGGGTGCCAGCCTCTATTTTGGGTGATCGAGTACAGTGTAACAGACGCCGTGCTCTGCGCAGCCAGGGTCAGGCTTTGCGTGTCTTGCAGCTTAATGAGTATCTGGCGTCGCTCCACATCGGTTGGATTGTTGATATGGATGTCGAAGCCTGCCGCCTCTCCTGCAAACACGGCTTTGCAGCGGCCCTTTTGCACGACCAGACCGGCTAATGCTTGATAGCTGTGCAAGATGGTGACGAAAAAAACACTCGCCAGTAAAAAAGCCAGCATGTAGGCCAAGTTATTGTTATAGACAAAGGCAATCAGCAACAGCAGGACTATCAGCAGCACAAAGCCCAAACCCCGTTGCGTCGGCAAAATAAAAATCCGCCGGTGGTTTAAGGCGACCGGCGCATCGACCGCCTTTTCGCCTGAAACAAACCGGCTGAGTCTAAAGCGTTCTGTTAACTTCAATGGACGGCGACATTGGCTAAGATCGGCGCGACGATGGCTTCCGATTGGGCGTTGCCTGCCCGTAACCGATGCCCTGCGACAGCCGCCAGCACGGCTTGCAAGTCTTCCGGGATCACCGCATCGCGCCGATCCATAAACGCCCAGGCTTTGGCCGCAGTCAGCAAAGCGAGACCCGCTCTGGGCGACAAGCCGCAGTGATACTCGGATGACTCGCGGGTAAAGTTAATGATGGCTTGGCAATAATCCAGCAAGGCACTGGACACATAAGCCTGGGTAACCGCCAGCTGTATCTGCTGCAATTTTTCAGGTGGCAGCTGTACCGGCAGCGACTCGCACAGACTGTGGCGGCTTTGTCCGGTCAGCAATTGCCTTTCTGCCTGATGGTCGGGATAACCCAGCTCAATGCGCATTAAAAAACGATCCAGTTGCGATTCGGGCAACGGAAATGTGCCGATTTGATGGGACGGATTTTGCGTGGCAATCACGAAAAAAGGCTGGGGCAGCGGGTAGGTTTTTCCCTCCACCGTCACCTGATGCTCTTCCATCGCTTCAAGCAGAGCGCTTTGCGCTTTGGGTGTGGCGCGATTGATTTCATCGGCCAATATCATTTGGTTAAACACCGGGCCGGGATGGAATTTGAACTCGTGATTTTTAGCATCGAAAACCGAAGCGCCGATGATGTCGGCGGGCAAAATATCGCTGGTGAATTGTATCCGCTGGTAATGTAAACCCAGCAGTTTTGCCAGGGTGTGCGCCAGCGTGGTTTTGCCGACGCCGGGAATATCCTCTATCAGCAGATGGCCGCGCGCCAGCAGGCAGCAAAGCGCAAGACGAACCTGCCGGGGTTTGCCGAGAATGACTTGGTTGGCGGCATCTAAAAGTTGATCGATTGCATTTTGCATGGGGAATGATAGGATGTTTAAGTTATCAGTGAATTCGACTCTATTATAGAGCAAGATTCAAACGCCACTAAGGCAGGACTATAAGAGGGATTTGTTATGAAAGAATATGAAGAGATACGCCACAGCCTGATTGATATGCTGGAAGACCTTGACGATAAGCTGGCTAAAATCACCCATGATGTCAAAGAACCTTTAGACAAGGATTTTGAAGAGCAGGCGACCCAGGCGGAAAATGATGAAGTCCTGGATGGCTTGGGCAATGCGGCCAGAACTGAAATAGAAATGGTCAAACAGGCTCTCGACAGACTGGATAAGGGTCAATACGGACTGTGCCAAGTTTGCGGTCAACCGATCAGCAAGGAGCGGTTAAAAGCCATTCCTTATTCCAGCATGTGTATAAAATGCGCCAGTCAGGCAGGTTGTTAACGGGTGAAAATTAAGGTTATATCGCAGTTTTATGCAAATCTTTTTGTTTAAAAAGCGTAGCCGCCTTATAATTTGTAAAACTCCCAAGTTTTTTTATTTCCCCTACTTCACTCCAACCAGAGACCTGTTTAACAATGAAAATGAAAATCGCCCTGTTTTTAGGACTGTTGCTGATTACCAATGTAAGTTTTGCTGAATTAAAGATTGGTTTTGTCAATATACCTGCCGTTCTTGAAAAAGCGCCTCAAGCTGAAAAAGCCAAAAAACGTCTGGAACAAGAATTTTCACCGCGCGATAAGCAATTAGTCGCTCAACAAAAAGAAATTCAAAGCATGGATGACAAAATGGCCAAAGACGCGGCCGTAATGGGCGAGTCGGCACGATCTAACATGGAAAAGGATATTCTGAACAAGAAAAGGGATGCCAAAAGAGCTCAGCAGGAATTCAGCGAAGACTTTAATGTCCGTCGTAATGAAGAGCTGGGTAAATTGCAAAGCCGTATCGTTGAAGTTATTCGCGGCATAGCCAAAGAGCAAAGCTTTGACTTGTTGCTTACCGATGGCGTTATTTATGCCAGCGAACAGATCGATGTTACCGCTCAAGTTCAACAAAAGTTATCAGCTCTGCCTAATTAATCGATCTTTACCGTCAGTCCTATCATAAAGGCGGCCAGTTGGCCGTCTTTATGACATTCCCCCGTTCCATGAACAAACGGCAGCTCATCGAGAAGCTATCACTGGAAGCCCATATTGAGGGCGGCTATTTTTCCAGAACCTATAGTTCCGAGCTAAAAACCGCTATAACTTCCAATTCGAAATCGAGATGTTTGCTGTCATCTATCTTTTATATGCTAACGGACGACAGCCCGATTGGTTATTTGCATAAGAACAAATCGGACATCATTCATTACTTTCATGGCGGCTCCCCGTTAAGCTATTTAATCCTTCATCCTGACGGCAATCTTGAAAGGCAGGTGCTTGGCACCGATCTCGACAACGGTCAGCAACTGCAATTGATTGTCCACGGGGGATGCTGGAAGGCAACAGAGTTGGTTTCGGGCGAATTCGGCTTAATCAGCGAAGCGGTATCGCCCGGATTTGACTATGAGGATATGGAGCTGGCGGAAGCGAAGATCATAAAAAATCAATTTCCGCAGTGTTGGGATCGCATTGCAAAATATGTCAGGTAACTTTCCCAATCTCGATAGGGGCTTTAATTCACTCCCGGTTATCTTTCCCCAGCCGTTTTTGTTGGTTTATCATCGAGCGTAGCCGCAGCCATAGCGCGGCACAACCTTTGATGGCATGCGGCTTCACCCGTTGCAGCAGCAAACCGGTCTGCTGAAACAGCATCAAACCAGCGCGGTAGGCCATGTGTTGCACCCGGTAAAACAGTGGCCGTAATTTCGAAAAATCCACCTCCCGATCCTTGACCATGCCGCGCCGATGCAGCCAGTGCAGTAGGCCGCTGACGTAGAGTACGAACAGTCCCATACCGGCAACAAACCAGAGCAACCGGCCTGTCGCGCCAAACGCTTCGCCGGTGTGCATCGGCCATATCCAGGTGGTAAAACTTTCCCCAGTTGTAAACCCGTTCGGGTCGCGCACCTCCTTGACTTGACCGCTCCAGCGATCCACCCAGACCGTGGTGTAGGGGTGGCGCTGGTTGATTTCACTGCCCTGGCGTAAATTGATCCGATAAATACCGCTGTCACCGGCGGGCGTAGTCACCCGCCGGAGTTCGGCTTTGGGGAACGGGCCGCGTGCGACAAATTCCGCCGACTCCAGACCGACCGGGTGGTTATTGGGTGTCGCTGTACTGATAATAGTGCGTCCCGTTTCGCCGTGTTCCATACCGGATGAGCCGGTCAGCGTTTCCAGTATCGACGGATAACTCAGGTGAAAACCGGTGAACGCCAGCACTAACAAAGCCGATGCGCTCAGCAGCCCGGTCAGGCGATGCAGGTCTAATGCCAGCCGTATCATGCCGTTACGATGACGAACCTGCAATGCCGTCCAAATTCCCCGCCAACCGGGCCACCACAAATAAACACCGGTGCCGATAGAAACCATCAGCAATAAGCCCAACATGCCTACCGCATTCCAGCCGAAACGCCCAAGGTTAAGCTGGGTGTGCAGATCAAGCAGCCAAGTGGACGCAGTTTGCCCCCAGAATCGGCTGGCAACGACTTCTGCGGTGTACGGATTGACCGACACCATCAGCGGCGCGTACAGCTCGAAGAAGGTTTCCCTGGGTTTGTCGTACCATACGGTAACCATGCCATGAGCAGACCGGGGCATTTCCAACGTCCAGGAGCCGTAGCGGTTGGGGTGTGCGTTCTGCACCGTCGCCATGATTTTATCCAGCGACTGACGCTTACCTGCGGGCTGCTCGATAACCAGCCTTGGATTCAACAACTCGTCCAGCTCTTCGCGGTAAACGCTGATGCTACCGGTCAGCCCCATTAGCGCAAAAAAGAATCCGGCGATTAATGCCAGATACAGATGAACTTTAATCCAGGTTGACCGGTTGAGCAGGCGGTGAATGGGGAGTTGCATGACGTTGGTGTGCGCTGAAAAAAAGATTATTATCCCATACGGGGTTATGGGGTGTTTATTTTTGTCCAACCCGCCGGACAGGTAACGGTGTCGAATAATATATGCATTTGCGGCAACTTTAATCGGCTAGGTAACCGTACTTATTGATTACGGAAGTTGAACTCTCTATCCTTCAGATACTTATCGACACCAACCGGCTTTTTAGGATAATCGGCCTCTGATGATTAAGTATGGTTGTCAGTTTTTGGGCAATGTTCTTCGTTAAAATCGGCAATCAGCAGCTTGGAATTTAAAGAGGCTGGATCGCCGTAGGACATTGGTTTGCATATCCCGTCTTTATGGCGACACACGGGGCGGAAGGCGTTCTAAGCCATCCTGCTGACTTCACCTTTCATCCTACAGCTTATAAATGCAGCCACTGATTGACCTTTTGGGCATTAAAGACCTCATTCCTCATGGCTACTGCCTGTCGTGGAGTCCGGTATTACTTTGGTTACATGTCATCTCAGATCTGCTGATCACGTTCGCCTATTATTCCATTCCCTTGATTCTCGTCTATTTTATCCGGCAGCGTAAGGATTTTCCCTATCTGTGGCTGGCTGTGATGTTTGCCGGATTCATTGTCGCTTGCGGCACCACGCATTTATTGTCGGCTATCACGATCTGGATACCTTTGTATTGGTTGGACGGTTTGCTTAAAGCTTTTACAGCGATTATTTCGGTCGCCACCGCCGTACTGATGCTATGGGTTATTCCTCGCGCCTTGTCGTTACCCAGTGCCGTACAACTGCAAACTGAGATACAACAAAGAAAAACGGTTGAAGAAGCGTTGCGGGAAAGTGAATATCTCTGGAAATTTGCTATTGAGGGTTCCGGCGACGGCGTATGGGACTGGGACATCCAGACCGATGAGGTCAAGTATTCCAGTCGCTGGAAAGAGATGCTAGGGTATGACGAAAGCGACATCCTGCCTACTGAACAAGAATGGATAAATCGTATCCATCCCGATGATCAGTCGTATGTTGCGGGAGTACTGCAAGCATACATGGCTGGAAAGACGGCAGCTTATGTCGTTGAATACCGCTTGCGCTGCAAGGATGAGAACTACAAATGGATTTTAGCCCGGGGCATGGCGGTCAGCCGTAGCGAAGACGGCAAGCCCTTGCGCATGATCGGCACACATAAAGATATTTCGGCGCGCAAACAGGTGGAAGAGGCGCTACGACAAAGTCAGAAGGAACTGCAAGAAGCGCAGCGAATTGCCCATGTGGGCAGCTGGCAGCTGGATATGACGACCAATCATGTCACTTGGTCGGAGGAACTTTACCGCATATTGGGTTTGAACCCGGAGTTACCAGCGCCGGATTACACCGAGCACTTCCGGTTGTTCACTGCTGAGAGCTGGGAACGGTTGAGATCCTCTCTTCCCCATATACGGGAAACGGGGATTCCCTGCGGACTAGAGCTTGAGATTATCAGGGCAGACGGGGCAGACGGGGCGCACGGGTGGATATTGGCACGTGGGGAAGCTATGCGGGACGGCAGTGGCGCCATTATTGGACTCCATGGCGTGGCATTGGACATCACCGAGCGCAAGCAGATGGAGGAAAAATTGCGCGACAGTGATGCCTTTAATGTCAGCATACTTGATTCGCTGACCGCGCACATCGCCGTGCTGGATGCGCAAGGTGTTATTGTTACCGTCAACAACGCATGGCGGCGCTTTGCTAAAGAAAATGGTTTAATGGAAGCCAGTCAGAATATGTTGGGGTTTAACTATCTGCACGCGTGTAAAAATGCCTCTAATCAATCTTATGGCGATGAGGCAAGTGCTGCTCAAATAGGTATTGCAGAGGTGCTGGCGGGCGAGCAGGAAACATTCCATTTAGAGTACCCATGCCACTCTCCCAATCAGCAACGCTGGTTTCATATGACCGTATTACCATTACAAGATTCTCGTCGCGGGGTTGTGGTTAGTCATGAAAACGTCACCGCGCGTAAAATGATGGAAGATGAGCTAAAAGCCAGTGAGGCAAAATTCCGTTCGATTATTGAGGTTTGCCCCGTGCCGTTGGCGTTGTATGACGGGCAGCTGAACATTACCTATTTGAATCCGGCGTTTGTGCAGGCCTTCGAGTATAGCATAGACGATATTCCCACCTTGGCGGACTGGCGGCTGAAAGCTTACCCTGATCCAGACTACCGAAACTGGATTGAGACTACTTGGCAAACGACACTGGACAAAGCTAAACAGCTACAGACCGACTTTCCGCCTTTGGAACTGTCTATACGTTGTAAGAACGACAGCATTAAAACCGTTTTGGCGACTGCCGCTGCCTTCCATCACGATTTTGCGGGGGTGCATCTGGTGATGCTGTACGACATTACTCAGCGTAAACAAATTGAAGCCAAACTCAACGCCATTTTCAATGCGTCAGTGGAGGGGATTATCACCTATAACATGTCCGACATCATCGTATCGGCTAATGCCGCAGTAGAAATGATTTTCGGCTATAAACCGGAAGAGCTGGTGGGTTGCAGTATTTGTACGCTCATGCCGTCATCGCCAAGCTGTAGTTTGCCCCCCAAAGCGGCAGAATATGCCAGTCAAATTCAGGAGATTGAAGGCATACACAAAAATGGTTCTTTGGTGCCTCTGGATCTGTCCATAGCAGAGTTTTCAATTGATAATGAGCGCTATTTTACCAATATTGTGCGTGATGTGAGTTTACGCAAACACCGGGAACAGCAATATAAGGAACATCTGGACGAACTTTCTCATGTCACTCGCCTTGGGTTGATGGGAGAAATGGCTTCAGGCATCGCTCATGAAGTCAACCAACCTCTGGCTGCAATTTCCAGCTATACGCAAGTCAGTTTACACCTTATTAATACTGAAAATCCTGATCTGGTAAAGCTCACCGAGATCTTAGCCAAAACACAGCAACAGGCTTTAAGAGCCGGACAGATAATTCATCGCATGAGGGAATTTATCAAATCTCATGAAAAATATCGTTCAACCGCCGACGTTAATACTTTGATTTATGAAGCTGTCAGCCTATGTATTGCTGAACTTAAACACAACGGCATAAAGCTGAAATTTGAACTGAAAAACAATCTGCCGCCTATCTATGTCGATCATATACAAATTGAACAGGTCATCATAAACCTGATTCGAAACAGTGTTGATGCCTTACAAAACTTACCCGCAAAACAGCAACGTCAGATAGCCATCCATAGCCAATTGACTTCCAATAATGACATACAGGTTAGGGTAAAGGACAATGGCCCCGGACTTGATGACAACCAAAAACAAAAAATAGTGATGCCTTTTTACACCACTAAAGATGACGGCATGGGCATGGGATTGTCGATCAGTCGCTCACTTATCGAAGCCCATAAAGGTGCTTTGCGTTTCAATAGCATACTGGGAAAAGGCACTACTTTTTATTTCACGCTGCCTATAGAGAAAAGCTGATCTACTATAGGATGGGCGATGCATGTTAAAGATGGAGTGCAGGCTTCGCCTGCGGGCAAGGACCCAAAGTAGGCGCTTTAGGCGACGCTTGCACTCCGGTCAAAAGCCTAATTCACCGAAGTCAAACGCGGCTTTAACGGCTCGCCAACAATTTCAAAATCCATTTTAATGCGCTTGGCGGCGGCTTTCATTTCCGTTTTGCTTTTAAAAGGCCCGGCGATAACCTGATAGGCATCGTCCTTTTGGATTTTACGGGCAGGGATGATCGGCCCTTGATGGTTCAACATGGTAGCCAGTTGCTGAGCCTTGGTTTCGTCATTAAAGCTGGCCACCAAAATGGCCCAGTCGCTGTCTTTTAATTCCTCGGCTAGGGGCTGGTCATAGAACTGTCCCGGATGTTTCAGCTGCATGGCATTAGCCGATATTTCCGCGACATCCGGGCTATGCGCCAGTATCGGCGTGGGAACACCGTCTGAACGCTGGAGTATGCGTTCGACTTTGTCCCAATCGACAGCGGCGCTTTTTTGATCGCTGAGTTCATGCAACTGCTTCAAGACCTGTTTTTTAAGTTTGGCTTTATCCTTGGCCCATTTTGGCAAGGGTTCATGCGCTTCAAGGTACAGCATGTCCTGATGCCACGCGGTCAGATAGGGCTGGTGGATGATGCGCACAGGGATACCAACCGTGGCTTTTTTGAACAGCACTTCAATGTCTTCCGGGTACAGTTGCACACAGCCGTGACTGATCTGCATGCCGATACCGTAGGGTTTGTTGGTGCCGTGAATTAAATAACCGGGAATGCCCAGACGCATCGCAAAAAGCCCCAACGGGTTATCAGGCCCGGAGGTAACCACTTTAGGCAGGGTATCGCCTTTTTCGGCATGTTCGCGGTGAATAGATTCGGGTACGTACCAGCTTGGATTGGCGTCTTTGGCGACGATGCTGGTCAGTCCCATCGGCGTATTCCAGCCCTGACGACCAATGCCGACCGGATAGGTGTAAACCTTGTCAGGCTGCTTTTTGGGGTAGTAAAACAACCGCATATTGGCTAGATTCAGGGCTATGCCCTTATGCGGGGAATCGGGCAGGATAAATTGCACAGGCAACAAGACGCGACTGCCGGGCTTCGGCGTCCAGGGGGAGACTGCGGAGTTGGCTATGCTGATGTCGTTATAGCCCAGGCCGAAATGCCGGGCAATATCCGGCAGCACATCGTTCTCGCGGGTGTTGATCGCGGCAAGGCTGCCGACCATGTTGTCGCCGTCAGTCAGGTTGAATTCGTGGGTGGCGACGGTTTCAGGTTGCGCTTCGGAAGGCTCGAGGCTTGCCGTTGATTCTTCAGGAAAGAGCGACGACAAGGTTTGGCAGCCGCTCAGCGAAATGAATCCAAAAGCCAAAATGATTGGCAGGGCTGTTTTTTTTAGGGTGAAGTTTTTTTTGCTGATCATGTCTATAAGCCGCGATTAAGGTTGCAAACGCTAAGTGTAACGAGGCAACATTAAGATATTCCGAAGGAAACATTAAGAAATGATTAAATTCGGGGAGACTTAGAAACCGCTTTGAAGGGCCTTATTTTCGCCATCATGCATGGCGCTGAATCGCTCCGAAGGCTAAACGAAGCTCAGCCTTCGTAGTTTTAAGGTTTGGCTAATCATTCCCTAACCGGTTTGTCGGTATTCAGCGCAGTCCATCCGACTACGATTCTGTAGACCATCAGCACAACGGTTGCAATCAGGATAAAAAACCCAACACCGAACTCAAAGGTCAATCCAGATAAAGCCAGACCGGCCAGCGCTATCCACACGGTCTTGATCTGCCAGTCAAAATGGGATTCCAACCAAGTTCCCTGGACTTCGTCGCGCTTCATGAAATTGATCGCCACGCCAACCAGCAACGGCAACCCGGCAAATGCGAAGGCCAACACCTGACACAGGTACACAGCCACTGCCAGTTTTTTTAATGATTGCAATCTTTCGGTATCGGTTTGATTAGTCGATTTATCATTCATAACACACCTGCCTGTTGATTTTTTCTGTTATGACAACCGCGAACACGCGTCGCCCCCTTGTTAAGATATACGCTTTATTTTAGGACAAATCAATCGGTGTTAAACGCAGATTATGCGTTGGTCAAATCAAAATTCCAGTTCGGACAGGCCAGGATGGTCGTCGGGCCGGATTCCCAACGGCCAATGAAATTTGCGTTCCGCCTCGGCTATCGGCAGGTCGTTAATGCTGGCTAAGCGGCGCTTCATCAGGCCGTTTGAATCAAACTCCCAATTTTCATTACCGTAAGAGCGAAACCAGTTGCCCGAATCATCATGCCATTCATAGGCGAAACGCACCGCAATCCGCGCCTCGTGAAAAGCCCACAGTTCCTTGATTAGGCGGTAGTCCAGTTCCTTGGCCCATTTTTGCTGCAAGAATCGCACAATCTGCTCGCGACCGGTAAGGAACTGAGCCCGGTTGCGCCATTGGCTGTCGACGGTATAAGCTAGCGCTATTTTTTCCGGGTCATGGGTATTCCAGGCATTTTCAGCGGCGCGTACTTTTTGCGCGGCCGTTTCGGCGGTGAAGGGAGGTAGCGGCGGACGGCTATTTTCAGTCATGTTCTGATCCTAGTTATTTTCGGCGGAACATAGAGTGTATGTTTCTACCCGTCTTTATTGCAACACAAATTTAAGCCCGATCAGCATCAAAATAGCCGCCAAAATCGGACGTAAAAATTTCTCGGGAATCTTGGCGCTCAAATGGCTGCCGATCCAGATGCCGGGCAAAGAGCCGATCAGCAGGCTGACCAACAACACCAGATCCACATTGCCCAAGCTGAGATGCCCAAGCCCCGCCACTGCTGTGAGCGGAATGGCGTGAGCCAAGTCAGTGCCGACAATTTTCAGCGTGGTCATCCGGGGATAAAGAAACAACAGTGCGACCGTACCCAGCGCACCGGCACCCACCGAAGACAGCGTCACCAATACGCCCAGCACCGCGCCGATCAACACGGTGGCGGGGATTTGCAGATGCTTGAAGCGTCCGGCATTCTCGGGCGTGCTGTGCTCATCATCAATAGGCTCAAGCTTTGTCGCCCGGCTTAATAATATGCTGCGCACTATCAGCGAGAAAGCGGTCAGCAGCAGCGCAACGCCCAGCGTAAAAGTAATCGCCCCCGAGGTTTCCTTGCCGATTGAGCTTAAATGCTTGAGCACAAACAAGGTCGCCAGCGCAAAAGGGATGCTGCCCAGCCCCAGCCAGCCGACGATTTTCCAGTCTACCGAGCTATGCTTGTTATGATGCACCCAAACGCCGCCGGTTTTGGTGATCGCGGCAAACAATAGGTCAGTGCCCACCGCAACCGCCGGTTTGAACCCGAACAGGAAAACCAGCAATGGCGTCATCAGCGAGCCGCCTCCTACGCCGGTCAATCCCACCAACAGCCCTACCGCAAGACCGGAAAAAGTGTATCCCCAATTCATAAAAACTAGCCCTTGTTTTAATGCGTCTAAAAAGCTTCGCATTATAACAGGCGGGCAGACCTATTTTTTAACAGTTGTTGTTTTATGTTTCCTTCTTAGTAAGGAATCTCAGCCAGCTCCGTCATGCTGGAATGGATGAAGCCAACTTGAATTGGCAAATTACCATCCATGGCGCTGGATTCCGGCTTTCCCTGCCGGAATGACGAACCTTTTGGCGTTCTTGCTAGGCAGGTTATGTTTTGTTGCGACAGCATGATTTATTTCAATGACTGATTGGACGGATGCTTGTTTTTGCTGCGCCATCGATATTCCAACCCAACTCTTTGACAGTGTAAGACCTTTTATGAAATATGCGGGTGACAGTATCATAAAAAAAACAGTACAATACCCCGCGTCAGAAAACAGATGTTGAGTTAAGGGATTCCTAAATGGTTAGGTTGTCCGGTTATCAATGTTGTAGTTCTGTGTTAACCGTAAGTTTTTATTTTAGGAGTTTCAAAATGGCAACAGGCACTGTAAAGTGGTTTAACAACACGAAAGGTTTTGGATTTATTGCACCTGCTGATGGCGGTGAAGACGTTTTTGTTCATCATTCAGTTATTCAGGGCGATGGTTTCAAAACCCTAACTGAAGGCGATACCGTCACTTTTGACATCGAATCAGGTCCAAAAGGCTTAACCGCTGCTAATGTTTATCCTAAATAAGGGATAACCGGATTTAAAAAAGCCCTTGTGAGTTTTCACAAGGGCTTTTTTTTTGTCTGCCGTTTTTAAAAAGCTATTTTAAAGGGCGACCTTTGGCGTCTTTAAATATATGCCCGCCGAAAATCAGAATGCCTTCTATAAAACCCCAGAGCGCCGCAAATCCAGGCAGTCCGGTTACATAAAGTATTACCGTCAAGGCTATCTGCATAAAGGCCAGCCGGTAAAAGCCCAGATAAAGCCGATGCGCACCCGTCCAGCCCAAAAATAACGCCAGCACAGCGGCCAGATATTTGTATTTAACGGCCTTGGGCGGCTCCAAATATGCGCCCACCAGATTGATATTGTTCGCAATAGTTCCTGCGGCATCAAAGTTAACGTCATCGCCTTCATCGGGCGGTACGTCTGCGGCCCAATCCTCTAAATGAAACGTAAACAACGCCTCCCCGCTTTTTATTGTCCCGGTTTGCGAATCGGGATCATAAGTTTCAATCTGTCCAATCATCTCTCTACCTTTAATATTAGGACGGCTCTATTGGCCGCCATTTATAAGCGCAAGGGTCACTCATTCATCATGCAAGCGTACGGCCAAAACATCACACTGTGCGTGATGCAGCACCCCGTTTGCTGTCGAACCCAGCAGCAAGGCGAAACCATGCCGACCATGCGAGCCGACTACGATTAAATCCACCTTGTTTTCTTCGGCAACCCTGATTATTTCCAATTTAGGGCTGCCCGTTTCCATATATCGACAGTCCTCGGCGATATTCAGTTTTTCAGCCAGAGTGGCCAGCCTTTTTTTTGCCACGGCCATTAACTCAGCAGTTAAATCGAGGTCAAAAGGAATAGTCGAGCCATAAGCCGCATCGGTAATCAGCAGATTGTCCATTACATGCACTATGCTCAGTTTTGCCTGATATTTCCCGGCCAAATCCTTCGCCCTGTCGGCAACGGTCACGCCATGCTCGGAAAAGTCAGCCGCCAGTAATATATGTTTATAGCTTTCCATGATGCCTCCTATTTAACGCCAATAACATCAGGAAACAATAACGCCATCACCTGATAAGTTCCCAGTATATATAAAAATGCCAAGCCTAGACTAAAAGTCCAGCTTTGTCCCAGCGCATGGCGAATGATATGCCCGGTAACCGTCCAATGCCAAATCATTAACGCGATTGTTACAACAAATGCCAATAGCACGCCGGTTCCGACCATCATTGACGCCATGCCCGGCAGCGCAAAAAAACTGATCAAGGCATCGGTACCCAGCAAAGTGACAGTCGTTTGAACAAATCGCTCCCTCTTGCTCGTCAGGTATAACATAAGCCAACTGAACCCGACAATTAGCAAGGTTCCGACAATAGCCTGTAACAGCGAGTTAAACCAATCCGTACGGATACTTAGCATTAAAAAACTGACGCTGACATTTGCAGCGATCAGTAGTCGCAACAACCAAACGGAGGGGGGCAACTCCTGCGGGCCTTTTTTAAACAGGCAAATATCGAATAACAGTTTTACGATTTCAAACATGATTGTTTATTCATAATGGAACACGGATGACACGGATTAGGCTGATAAACACTGATTAAAAAAGCACAACAAATAGGACTTCGGTTTTTTAAAATCTGCGTCAATCCGTTTAATCTGTGTCATCCGCGTTCTATTAATCGTGGTTAACATTTACAAAGATGACTTGTCCATAGCGCCCCTAAACTTCAGATTTGGTAGCCTCAATCTTTTCCTCAGCCTCCATCCAGGCCGCTTCTGCGTCATCCAGCGCCTTATCGATTTTCACTTTGCGTTCCAGCAGTTTTTTTAATTGTTCCTTTTCAGATTCGGCATAAATGGCAGGATCGGCTAGCTGATGCTCAAGCTGCCGTTGCTCATTATGATATTTTTCAACGGCGGTTTCAGCTTTTTTCAAGGCATCGAATAAAGGCTTATGTTTTTGCCGACGTTCCGCATCGAGCTTACGTTGGTCTTTGCGCGATACTGTCTCTGTGCTATCGGCAACGGTTTTTTCATCGCCTTTTTTCTGCTCGGTCAGCCACACGCGGTAATCGTCCAGGTCGCCATCAAAAGGTTGCACTTTGCCGCCGGACACCAACAATAACTGATCGGTCACCGAACGCAACAAATGCCGGTCATGCGAGACCACCACGATTGCGCCTTCATAGTCCTGCAAGGCCACGCTCAAGGCATGGCGCATTTCCAGATCGAGATGGTTGGTCGGTTCATCCAGCAGCAACAGGTTCGGGTTTTGGTAAACCAGCCGCGCCAACACCAGCCGCGCCTTTTCGCCGCCGGAAAAGGGTTTGACTGCTTCCAGCACCTTGTCGCCGCGAAAATCGAAACCGCCCAGGAAATTGCGCAAATCCTTCTCGGTCGCCTGCTTGTCCAGTTGCTGCAAGTGCCACAACGGGGTTTCATCGAGGCGCAACTGCTCAAGTTGATGCTGGGCAAAATAGCCGACTTTTAACGCTTCGGCCTCCAGCCGATTGCCGGATAACGGCTGCATATCGCCTGCCAGCACCTTGATCAGGCTGGATTTTCCTGCGCCGTTCGGCCCCAACAACCCGATACGGTCGCCCGGCGATATGGACAGGCCCGCCTGTTTGATCACGCAGGTTTGCCCGTAGCCTATATCGACTTTGTCCAGCGTCAGTAAAGGATTGGGCATTTTTCCCGGTTTGGCAAAGCTGAAATCGAACGGCGAATCGACATGGGCTTGGGCGATCAGTTCCATGCGCTCCAGGGCTTTGATCCTGCTTTGCGCCTGCCGGGCTTTGGTCGCTTGCGCCTTAAAGCGGTCGACAAAGCTTTGCATATGGGCGATTTCCCGCTGCTGCTTTAGATAGGATGATTGTTGTTGCGCCAGCTTTTCGGCGCGCATTCGCTCAAAGGCCGAGTAGTTGCCGGTATAAATTTCGGCCTTATTCTGCTCGATATGCACGATGTGATCGGTGATAGTATCGAGGAAATCCCGATCATGGGAAATCAGCAACAAGGTGCCCGGATATTTGCACAGCCAGTCCTGTAGCCAGATTACCGCGTCCAGATCCAAATGGTTGGTGGGTTCATCCAGCAGCAACACATCCGAGCGGCACATCAAGGCCTGCGCCAGATTAAGCCGCATCCGCCAGCCGCCGGAAAATGAATTGACGGCATTGGCTTCCTGATCGGCAGTAAAGCCCAAGCCGTTCATTAAGCGGGAAGCTCTGGCCTGTGCGGTATAGCCGCCGATGGTATCCAAGGCCGCATGCAATTCGGCCTGTTTCAAGCCGTCGTCGGCCTGTTCGGCGGCGAGCAATTGGGCTTGCAAACGCCTTAATTGCTGGTCGCCGTCAATGACATAATCAATCGCAGTGCTGGAAACGGCAGGCGTTTCCTGGGCAACGTGGGCGATTTCCAGTCCCGGCGGCATCGAAAAGTCGCCCTCATCCAAATGCAGTTCGTTCTTGACCAGCGCGAACAGGCTGGATTTACCCGCGCCGTTTGCGCCGGTAAAGCCCACTTTTTGGCCTTTATGAATGGTGAAGGAAGAGTTGGCAAATAACACCCGCGCGCCACGGCGCAGGGTTATATTTTTAAAGTTTAGCATTGAGATTCAAGGTGAAGGGTTCAAGGTGGAGGCTTGTAGTATGGGTTTCGGCTACCGCCTCTACCCATACTACGCGCTAAAATTTAAACGCCCCGGTAAATGCCAGGGACAATATATTCAGCACAGCCAAGCCGATTAACAGATAAATGGTTATCCGCATCCCCAGCACTCTTTTTTTGAGATCGTTTGCGGGAAGTCCCATAGCATGGAGTATCCGACCAATCAACAAGGTGGCACCCAATATATGGATCAGTATCGTCGGCGCGCCGTTTAATTCCAGCGTTAATAAAAGCAACAGCGTGATAGGAATCCATTCCACTGCATTTGCATGGGCGCGGATTGCCAGCTGTAGCGGTTCATTTCCGCCGTCGCCAACGCTGACCCGATTCTTTCTACGCAGTTTTATGACCGAAAGAGCAAGTTTCACTATTAACAAAGCCGAGAGCGATGCATAGATTGACGTAATCATGCCTAAGCCGCACGCTCAATCATCTTATCCGCCTGCTCGGCAAACTGCTCAAGATTGCCTTTTTTAACAGTCTCCACAGGAATAACCAGCGCCGTGCTCAAATTGATGTAGATATAAACATAGCGTTTGCCGTATTCCACCCTGACCAAATCGCCCCAAGCCATTTTATGCTTGCCGCTGGGCGATTTTTCCAGCAGATAAGCGGGATTGGCGGGGTCTATGGTCAGCGTATACGTGCCGAACATATTGAGTTTTTCTTTGGCGGTGTAATTTTTAAGAATCTGCCGACGCAAATCCAGCATCATGATTTTCGGCGACAGCAGCGCCCAGAGCATCGCAATAACGACGATGTATCCTGATGACTTCATATCGCCGTAATAAAAATAATAAAAAGAGCCGATCAGCGCCATGATGCCCGGTACTATCCAGCGGTTTTTCCTGATATTGTTTTGTATCTCTTCATTTCTCATGAACTGCATTTCATTAAAATGAATTAAATCTTCTTCGCGGAATTCGTATTCAATTTCAAACATATTTTTGGTCTTGGTAAGAGGTTATATAGTCTCGTAGGTCGAGTTAGCGTAGCGTAAGCCGACATTTTCTGCGCAAATGATTCATTATTATTTTTCTGCGCCGCAAGCATTATATCGAATCAGCTAGGTTATGGCCGATTTTACTCAACCGGGATTCGCAATAAACAGGTTCCAAAGCCTAGTAGGCCGTAATAAGCTTGTTGAAGCGACAGCGAAAACAGGCGTTTCCGGCAAATGACTAATCAAGCATCACTAGACGTATTGGTATCTGCTTTAAATTTCAGGGCATTTGGAGCCGCTACTTCAGTCGCGGTGATTGTTCTTCATCACTGTTTATGCATGAACGCTCATGCGCGATTAAAATAGATGCGCGTATTGCGTCAGTTGAGATAAAGCAGGGCGGGGGATGGGAAGGAATGCCCGGCGGGCAACGCCGGGCATCTTGTTGTTTAACCGGGATCAGTTAACGATACGGTGTCCGCGGTTTCTCATGCAGTTGGAATAAGCCCTTTTGTATGTGCCTTCGCTTTCAAAACCTTGTTTAGCGCCGCCGCCGATACCGCCGGCTGCTGCACCTATCGCCGCGCCTGTTCCGGGGTTTCCGGCTATTGCGCCTATCGCCGCGCCGCCTGCTGCGCCGATTAAGCCACCCACACCTGCACCGATTGCGGTTTCTTTTGCAGTACCGCCTGAGGCATGGCTGGCAAGGTCTTTACATTCAGCCATATCCTGGCTGATTCGATGGGCATTAGAATCACCATAGGTATCGACGGTTGGCGTCCATCCACCTTGGCTGTAGCAACCTGAGATTAATGCGCTGCCGATAAAAACGATGCTGATTGATAGTTTTTTCATATTGATCACCTTTGGTAAAGTTGTTTCCTTGCAGGATACTTCATTTTGTATGAATAAAGTATGAATACCATAGCACTATTTAGCTTGAAAAAATCAGTTGGTATTTTACAAATGATTTTAGGATAAAGAATCCAAGTTCTTCAAGCAATAAGTAGTATCACTGACCATGTCATATAAGAAAGAGCGTTTGCTGGAGTGCAAGCTCTGCTCGCGTTAGCAGGCGAAGCCTGCACTCCAAATGCATGAAGTTTTTATATTGCAATGTCCGCTACTTCCATTGGATTGTTGTCATCAAAATTTCCTAAAAGGTTCTTATACTTCTTCACCGTCTCAATCATTAATGGGACAATACCCAGCATTGACCACCCCGGATAAAACTAAACATGTCGACCAGCACCGCAAAAACCGTAGCCCATTCCCCGCTTAGCATTCCCCGAGGTCATCGGGAAATCCCGTTCAACTACACGTCCGCCGATGATTGGCAGGTGGTGTCTTTCCTGATGGGTTCTGAGATTGCGTTGATTTTGGAGGAGTTGCGCGACCGGCGCGTGACTGGGCGTTCAGCACGATTGCTGATGCGTTTTTTCGGGGAGATTCTGATTTACCGTCGCAATCCTTACCTGTTCCAGGAGCTGGTGAGTTCCTCAAGCAGGCGCAAACGCATGTTCGACAATGCCGAAAAGCATCTGGGTATCATCGAACAGAATATCGGCGGCGAAGCCCGAGTGCATAAGGTGCTGGTCGCTTCCCGCCAGCTGCTGAACGACTTTCGCCGTGATGTCGAAAAAGTGCCGGGCTTGCGCCGACGCATGAAAAAAGAACTGGGCGCTGTTGCCGGTGTTAACAACGTATTGTTCGACCCGTTCACGCTGGTCTCCCACGCTACCGATGCGACCGACTGGCGATTGTTTTTGCCGATTGCAGTGGTGATGCCGGACAAGGAAGACCAACTCGCGCCGTTGCTCACAGCCATTGCCAAAATGGGGCTGAAAGCCGTGCCGCGCGGCGGCGGTACCGGACTGACCGGCGGTGCGGTGCCTTTGCGTTCTGACTGCGTGGTGATTAACACCGAAAAACTCGACCGCATTCGCGGCATGCGCGACATGGAGTTTAAGCTTAGCGACGGGCAGACTGCCGTGGCCCAAGTACTTGAAGTTGAAGTCGGCGTGATTACCGAAAAAGCCCATCAATACGCAAGCAGTCGGGGTCTGGTGTTTGCGACCGACCCCACCAGCGCGTGGGCGTCCTCAATAGGCGGCAACATCTCCGAGAACGCGGGCGGCAAGTGCGCGGTGCGCTGGGGTACCTGCATCGACAACCTGATTTCCTGGCGGATGGCGATGCCCGGCGGCAAGCGCTGGCAGGTGCGCAGGATCGACCACCAGTTGCGTAAAATATTGCCGGACGATCAAGTGACTTTCGAGGTACTCGATCAGAGCGGCGAGTCGATCAAGATCATTGTCTTAAAAGGCAGCGAGATCAGGAAAAAAGGCCTGTGGAAAGATATCACCAACAAAGCGTTGGGCGGCGTTCCTGGCCTGCAAAAGGAAGGCACCGACGGCATCATCACCTCGGCGGAATTCATCCTGTATCCGAAATTCCAGGCTACGCGCACGATCTGTCTGGAGTTTTTCGGCCAGGACATGGAAGAGGCCAGCCACGTGATTGTCGAGCTGTCCAAGGCATTCCCGTTTCCCGATCAAGGCGAAGATACGTTGCTGGCATTGGAGCATTTCGATGACGAATATGTCCGCGCCATCGACTATCAGGTCAAATCGAGCCGCTTTAAAACACCGAAAGCCGTATTGCTGATCGATGTTGCAGGGCATTCTTTAGATCAGGCGCAACACGGTATCGACAAAATACGCGCCATTCTGGATCAGCATCCCAACAGCGAATTATTTGAAGCGCACGATGCAGCGGAAGCCGAACGATATTGGGCTGATCGCAAGAAATTCGGCGCAATAGCAAGGCGTACCAACGCCTTTAAGCTGAATGAAGACGTCGTGATTCCGCTGGAAACGCTAGCCGAATTCGCCCGCTTTATCGATGAAGTCAACGTAGAAGAAGAACGTTACGCCCAGCTCAAATTTCTGGATCGGGCGGCGGCGATATTCCATGAGCCGCCGCTTGAAGACAATGCCGATTCGTTTTCGTCCAGAGCCGATGTGGCGCTGGAGCTTTATGCGGTCGCCAAAAATGCGCTGCCTACGGCTGACGAAAATACCTTGCGCAGCTTGTCTATCATTAAAGCATTCAGAAAGGAATTTGCCGAACTGGCGCGAGGTTTTCCCAAGATTATCGCCGCTGTAAAACTGGCTCACCAGGAAGTGCGCGACCGGCGCATCGTGCTGGCTACGCATATGCACGCCGGTGACGGCAACGTGCATGTCAACTTGCCGGTGTTGTCCAACGACCGGGACATGCTGGAACGCTCGGGCGAAGTCATCGATCAGGTGATGTTCAAGGTGGTGGAGCTGGGCGGCGTGGTGTCCGGCGAACACGGTATCGGCGTGACCAAACTCAAGTACCTGGAAAAAGAGCGCATCGCGGAGCTGAGTGCCTATCGCAGCGAAGTCGATCCGTCCGGGCTGATGAACCCCGGCAAGTTGGAAGATTTCGACGCGCTGGAGCATATCTTCACACCCTCGTTCAACCTGTTGGGGCTGGAAGCGCGCATCCTTAGGCACGGCCAGCTGGAAGAGCTGGCGAACAAAATCGCCCATTGCGTGCGCTGCGGAAAATGTAAACCTGATTGCGGCGTTTTTCACCCTGCGGGCAGCCTGTTTTATCATCCGCGTAACAAGAATCTGGCGATTGGCGCGATTATCGAAGCCTTGTTGTTCGACGCACAGCGCGAATATTCGACAAAATTCGAACTGCTGCAATGGCTGGAAGAAGTGTCCGACCATTGCACGACTTGTCACAAGTGCGCCAAACCCTGTCCGGTCGATATCGATTCAGCCGACGTATCGGTGCTGGAGCGCAGGATTCTGGCCGACTGGGGTTATAAGCGCACGGCGGCGGCGACCAAAATGACGCTACGCTATTTGAACAGCGGCTCGCCGACGTTCAACAAAGTATTCCGCTTCGGGGTTCTTCGGGCCGGTGTTGCAGGCCAGCAGCTGGGTACGCTGTTAGCTAAGCCGTTGCAACCGAAAAAAGGCCATTCCAAACATTACCCGTTGCAATTGCTGCACTCGCCGATGCCGTCGGTGCCTGCGCATACGCTTCGGGACTTGTTGCCGGACTGCAAGGACGATCAGGTTTTGGTATTTGAGCCCGAAGAAGAAGCCGAACGCACCGTGTTCTATTTTCCCGGCTGCGGTTCCGAACGCATGGTGTCCACCATCTCGATGGCGACCATCCATGTGTTGATGGGCTTAAAAACCCGAGTGATTTTACCGCCGCCTTTTTTATGCTGCGGATTTCCCGCCCACGCCAACGGCTTGGCTGAATTGCACTCGCAAAACAGTCTGCGCGTGACCATCCTGCTCAATCAAATTCGCGACATGTTTACCCATCTGGAATTCGACGGCTGCGTGGTGACCTGCGGAACCTGCCGCGAGGGCTTGAACGAGATGGAAGCGGCCAAATTGTTCGGCGGCAGGCTGGTCGATATAACCCGTTATGCATTGGAGCGGGATTTGCATTTGGCAGGCACCGGCAGCGAGAGCTATCTTTACCACGCCCCCTGCCATGACTCGCTGGACGGCAAGGCGTTAAACATACTTGAGAAACTCGGCGGGTTCGGCAGCGTCAAGCCCGTGCCCAATTGCTGCTCCGAGGCGGGAACGCTGTCCTTGTCCCGTCCCGACATCTCCGCCGCGATGCTGCATCGCAAACGCGATTCGTTAGCGGAAGCGATGCCGGAAAAGGGCAGAGCTACCATCCTGACCAACTGCCCGTCCTGCATGCAGGGCTTGGGCCGCAACAAGGGCATGGGTGTTGATCCACAGCATCTAGCTGTGGCGTTGGCCGAGAAATTGTCCGGGAAAACGTGGTTGAAGCAGTTTAAGGCGCAGGCGAGGAAGGCTAAGGCGTTTAATTTTTGAGGTGGGGATTTAGTTGGTAGTAAGCATCAAGTACCATTTTCCTATCAAATGTAATTGAAGAAGGTATAATGCCCATTAAGGCCACATAGCAATGTGTTAGACATATAAAAAATTAAGAGAAAAAATTGCAACCACCCGTTGAACATATAACTGATGGCAGAGAAGCATGGAAACTTGGATTTACTGGCTTTTTTGTGCGTAGTAGGGGGATTCTTTCAAGTTTGGTATTTATCTTTTTGACAGCAACTGGGGCTCCTTGGTGGTTTAAAACTCAATTAATTCAGATTGATTTGATTTATTCAATTGTATATTTTTTATTTTTTTTAGGTTTTTCTGTTGGTCTCGGATTCTTGTATATACGAGACCGTTCTATTCGTTCTTTGCAAATAAAATATTATTTACATCGGCTTACACATTCGATCAGGGATGAACAAATAAAAATAATTGATAAATTAAGTCATCAGGATAATGTTTTTGAAAAATTGCCTAAAAATGAGCTTGAGCTGTATTTAAAGGAAATATGCGAAAATTTAAAACAGTATTTCATTTTGCTTACAAATGATCGGCATATTGATGTGGCAATTAGACTCGCAGTATTAAAAGATAAGAATATTGTATATAAAACCTATGCAAGGACAAAAGGATTAAACCCTAACAGGGAAAAAACATCTGAAGTTATCTCAATTAATGAAGGTGTTCCAAAGATTCTTAGAAGTTATGATGCTCAAGGCGTATTAATTTATCATGATTTTATAGGGGCAGAAAAATTAGGTTTGTATAAGATAACTAAAAATGATAGAAAATATTCAAGTGAAGTTGTAACGGCAATGATAGCGCCAATGAATGCTTGGGGCGGTAAAAAACAGGATATGATTGGTATTTTATTTATCACGTCTAAAAATAGAAAAACTTTTTCTATTAAGTATGTTGATTCTGTTGCATTTGCTGCTGACATTGCCGCAAATGCAATTTCAAATATTATTTGTTTAGGTTTTAGAAAAGAAACTTTTAATCAAAATAACATTAGAAAAATCTCATGAATAAAATAATTAGATGTTTTTATTTAACACCGAAAGACTTAGGTATTCAAGCATTTGAACTTGATGAAATGGTAGAATTAATGAAGGTAGATTCTAATGATTCTGAAGGGCCAGTTGAGTTTGCAAGTGCAATTTATGATATTTTTGAAAGTAAAAAGAATGCATTGAAAACCAAGTCTAACTATTCCTCTAATAAGGGTTGTTAAGCTCCATAGCTTCCAAGCGAGTAGCTTGGAAGCTTTCGGAATCCGGGGCTTCGCGGCTCCGATCATCCCGTATTCCGCTATGCTACATACGGGCTACGCGAATGTGGGGAGCATAAGCCGCAGTCCGTTAAGCGCAATGTCAGGCATGAACCTCAACGAACGAACTTGAAGAATGCGGCATCGGAATGCATTGGCCTTCTTCCTTAAGCCCTTCAATGTGAAATTCGATAGCTTCCTGAATAAGTTGCAGCGCCTCTTCGGATGTCTCGCCTACGGCTATGCAGCCTGGAAGATCGGGGACATGGGCGCCAAAGCTCGTCGGGCCTTCTTCAATAACAACCAAATAACGCATATAAACCTCTACTGCTTGAGACCCGCTTGTTTCAGAACACTGATAAGCGTTCCAGGCGGGACATCTACGCTGGGCTTGCCAGCAATTGTGACCGTACCGGATTTGATGGAATGATGGAACTGACGATGGCTTCCTCTTTGCCGCACCAGCTGCCAACCATCCGATTCAATCAAGGCGATAAGATCTTTAACTTTCATTTTTGTTCGTCGCTCATGGACTTACACCACATGCCAAAATAAAAAGACTATAACTTCGCTCGGAACAGCCAAGCCAATCTAAGGGCTTGTTATCGATCAGAGCTCATTGGAATCCAGAAATTCCGACAATTGTGAACTGGTAAGTCTAAGCCGTTGGCTTAATGCGCGGGAAATATTCCAAACAATTTTAAATGCCAGATTAGGGTGTCTGTTAACCAAGGTCATCAAATCGGTTTTGTCCAATGACAGAAAAACAGTTTCCGCTTCTGCGCGGGCAGTTGCTGATCGGGGTTGCGTATCAATAACCGACATTTCACCGAAAGTACGTCCAACTCGCAAGGTTGAAATCAGTTTGTTATTTTTGTAAACGCCAATCGATCCCTGAACAATAATCGCCATTGAGGCGCCTACTTCGCCTTCTGTATAAATCAGTGTGCCTTTTGGTGCGGAGTAAGGTTTAAAATAAGGACTGATAGTTTGCAGTTGCTCCCAGGTAAAATCCTCGCCCCAATGTGAAGCATCCAGGATGTGCGCGTTTGTTTGTTTGGTGTCTTCAATGGTTATTAACTGCGGGATTTGGGGTTTTGTCATGATAGCGCGCCTGTCGTTTACTTTTGCAAAATGATAGCACTTAAACCCGCTAGGTTTAATAAAAACATGCGGCTTTTGTCGGCTGGTTTATCCGCTATGAATGCCTGATTTGGTTAGATTGAACTGTCGAATTCAGATTTACATTCATTAAATGAATAACCTAGTGTAACGTCCCCAACAAATATTTAGATATGATAAAATTGGTGCCTATGAAAACACCAATGAAGCTATCACTGACCGATGAAGATAAATTAACCTTGGAGCGCTGGGTTAAAAGCAGAGCAACTGGAACCAAACAAAAGCAGCG
>CAMAUL010000033.1 GCA_945861405.1 Candidatus Methylobacter oryzae
TACCTGAAAAACGTTTTTTGCAATATCTAAACCGATTGTCGTAATATTCATGGCGGATTCCTCTTCTTCATTTAAGTGGTTGTTACTTTCTTCCACTTTGGCACATCGCGATGCCGTTGGGAAGAGGAGGAGTCCATACCATTAACCTAAGAAAACACCACGCAGCAACCCCATATAAAGCCACCGCCAGAAAGATCAACACGGTGAAGCCGAACTGCATCGCAATCAGGGTTGCCAGTATCGCGCTGATAACCGAGGCGCAGCCGTTAATGCCCCAGGCCCAGGGTATCAGCACCGGGGCGGTTTGGCTGATCTTGGCCAGCGCCATCGGAAACGGCATGCCCATAAAAAAGCCCAATGGTGCTATTAATACTATCGAAAGCAGGTAACGGCTTAAGTTTCCTGTTTTTAGCAAAAATCCGGAGATCGATTCAAAGCCCAAGCTATAAGCGATGCTAAGCAAGGCAATGGCGGCCATCGGCAGCATATACGCCGATTTTTCGGTGCGGCACGATAGCTGGGTCGAAAAATAGCTGCCGATGCCGGCTGATATTAAAAAGGTGCTCAGCACCACGGTAATGGCATACAGAGGGTGGTGCAAAATCAGGATGAATTTCTGAATAAAACCGATTTCAATAAATAAGAATGCCAGTCCCAAGCAGAAAAAATACACCAGCATGTGCAGATGACTCCCCGATTTCGGTTCGATGCCGAGCTTGGCTTTCCACAGCCACAGCGGCAGCGCTATCAGCAACAGACTGGTAAATATCGCCAGCAACAACGCTACGATTAATAACAAATAGCTGCTTTCCAACAAGAAGTTACCGCCGCTACCCAATAGGGACAATATCTCTGGTAAGGTTCGCCATTTGAAAAAATGAAACAAATAGGGCCGGTCGTCTGTTGCAGGCTCGATATTGAATTTATAAGCGTCAATAAAATCCTGGCTTTGATTGCCCAATAAAGTCACGGCGGCTTGGTACAGATAAGGCTGGTGCTGGATATTGAAGCGGTTGACTTCCGATTCCGATATGCCGGGATAATAAACCGGGTCAAAGCTGCGTTCGTCGCAGAACTGTTTTAACCGGGCGATTTCATCGGCGGATATTATGCCGTTTTTCACGATCAGGGTGCTGGTTTGCCAGCCGCGTATCATGGCTATTTGCAGGTCGGGTTGCCGGATACCGGCATCTTTAAGCGCATTGATAACCGTCGCCAACAGTTTGGGTTCGTCGCGCGACGGAATTTTAATCCAGCGGGTAATGCCAAGATAACCGTCCGGGTTTAGATGCCGAAGATTCTCCCGTATGGATTGCTCGGTATAAAGATAATTTTCCGCCATCGAATAAAGACCTGCCGTCGATGCGCCAAACGCATCCAGCAGTGAAATATTGATCAGGTCATAGGTCTTATCCGTTGCTGCAAGATAGCCTCTGGCTTCATCAACGTGGACATTAACATGGGGGTTGGAATACAGGTAACCGGCAAAGTCGGCATAGGTTCGCTGCACCAGATCGATGACTTGGGGGTTCAGTTCAACGGCATTGATGTGCTTAATGGCATGGAAGGTTGCCTGCAAAACATCGCTGCCGGTACCGGCGCCGAGTATCAAAATGTCGCTTAATTGTTTCAGGTGATAGGGCAGGGCAGAGGTGGTTTGATCCAGATAGCCGAGCGTTTCAGGCTTGCCGTTATAACGGGTGATGGCGGTCATATTGTCGGCATCGGTAAACACGGCAAGCTGCTCGGGCGGTTCTGTTGTGGCATTAAGGCTTAAGCCCGGCGCATGGCGTAGCGGGGTCGTCTCGCTCTTGACGACGCTGATCAAACCCTGCGGACTGGACTGCCGGGCTATGATTTTTGTGCCGGGAATTTGCAGCGCTTGGTTCAGGCTTTTATACGGGGAAACCTTCAGCGTTAACCAGTCGGCCGGGGTCATAATGATCGCCAGTCCGATGATTAAGGACATAGCGGTGCAGTGTCTTGCATTGTCGTCTTTGCAAAAGGCAAAACTCGATACCAGCAGAGCTGCGAGTATTCCCGATAAGGTCAATACGGTTAATACCTGTTCGGGAAAGACAACGAACAGCAGCAAAATCACACCCACACTGCCAAGGCCAGCGCCCAGCAGGTCGGCGGCATAGATCGAAGCTATTTGGCTTTTATAGTGGTAAAGGGACAGGCCGATGACATTGGCCGCGAAAAAGAACGGCACGGCCAGAACTAGGTAGATGCTGCACAAATACAACGGCTGCACGGGCGACCAAAGCATTTCCGCCGGATTGAACGGGACTTGCTGGGCCAGTAAAAAACAGGCGGGAGCTGATAGGCAAAACAGCAGCATATTAGCCATGATCGCAGTTGGAAAAAATTGCGCTAACCGGTCGCGGTTCAGCGCCAGAAACACGCCGCTAACGCCATAGCCTAACAGCGCCAGACTGATCATCATGTAAGCGAAATGGTGCCACTGGATAATCGAAAACAGGCGCATCAATAGAACTTCATAGGCCAGCGACGATGCCGAGATAATGCCGACGGCGGCCAGCAGCGATAAGTGCGGCTTCATCATTAATTCTCCGTTATTCAACGAAAAAAAGAAATGGAACACGGATGACACGGATAAGACTGATTTACACAGATTTTTTATAATATTCTGCGCTTTAAATCAGTGATTATCCGTTTAATCCGTGTCATCCGTGTTCCATTAATCATGGTCAGCATACGGTGAATAATTCTCCATCAATGCTTGCCGGTAAGCGGAACAAAACTGACCGGTAGGATTTGGCGAGTGGTGACTTTTCCGTCAACGCCTTTGGTCACCAAAACCAGATACTGGGTCATAAACTGAGCGCCGACCGGGATGACCATGCGGCCTCCGGGTTTAAGCTGTTTTATCAGCGGCGGCGGTATATGGCTGGCAACGGCGGTAACGACTATGGCGTCAAAAGGCGCTTCTGTTTCCCAACCGTAATAACCGTCGCCGATTCGGGCGTTGACGGCGTCGTAACCAGCCCGCTTAAGGTTCTCTGCCGCTTGTTTGCCCAGCTGCTCGATAATTTCTATGCTGTAGACGCTGGCGGCAATTTCGGCGAGAATCGCCGCCTGATAACCTGATCCGGTGCCGACTTCCATAACCCGGTCGGTTTTTTTCAGCTTGAGCAAGTCGGTCATGACCGCGACGATATAAGGCTGGGAAATAGTCTGCCCGTAACCGATAGGCAGCGGCCTGTTTTCGTACGCATAGGGACGTTCGGCATCGCGGACGAATTCATGTCTCGGCACCTTGCGCAGGGCGTCGAAAACCCGCTCGTCTAGCGAATCCTGGCTCAGGTAATCGCGGGTTTTGTTTACCTCTGATTTGACGATGTCCACCAAGGCATCGCGTTGCGGCCTATATTCACCTTCGGCGATGACATGAGTGGAAAACAACAGCAAAATAACGCCGATGACCACCAGCCAGAAAATAATATGTTTCACTCTTTTCATGATCGCAATCCCCTGATTTTATCGAGCAAGAATCGGCTGTAGAACCTGGATTTTAAACGAATGATAAGTTGTTTGTCTGTAAGTCTTTTCTACAATAGCCAGCCGGTCTGGATTGGTTTATGGTGGGCAAGTGGACGCCGTAATTGTAGGGGCGAATTCATTCGCCTTTGAGACACCGCTAGTTTCCAAGCTCAAGCACTTATCTTTATACACAAGGATGCCCCTGAGTCGTCATACCGGCAGGGATGCCGGTATCCAGTGCCATGGACGGTAACTTTTGATCCACGCATATTGTTTAGAAGCGCTGGATGTCTACGAACTTTCATATCCCTGTGACTGGATTCCGGCATAACCCACAGGGATGTGGGGAATGCAGATATTGCATAAGACCATGGATGGTCTGTAGTAGAGCAACGCAGGAGCAGTTGCCGAGGAGCAAATATCTGTCCCTGCCAGAATGACGGTGCTCCCGCAGACACTTTTGTATAAAGCGAGAGTTCAAGCCTGGAAGTCCTATTTTGGGAGCCAGCAAATTTTATCCATGAGGTGATAAATGAACCCAATCAAGCAGCTTGTTTTTAGTCATCTAATTTTCAGCGTCTTTTTTACCACAGCCATTCTGGCTGAAGGAGAGCAAACCATGACCTTGATCTTGCAATCGCCGGACTTTGTCCATCAGGGCGAAATCCCCCAAACCTTTACCTGTGACGGCAACGACAGTTCGCCCGCTTTAAGCTGGTCGGGAATTCCTAAAAACACCAAAAGCCTAATATTGATCGTTGACGATCCCGATGCGCCGGATCCTGCCAAGCCCAAAATGACCTGGGTGCATTGGCTGCTCTATAACATTCCGCCGACTGCCGCGGGATTACCGAAAGCCGTTGATTCCGCCGATTTGCCCGCAGGTACGCATCAAGGCAAAAACGACTGGAAACGCACCGGTTACGGCGGCCCTTGCCCGCCCATCGGTCGGCATAGATACTTCCATAAACTCTACGCACTGGATGTTGAATTGCCGGATCTGCACCAGCCCTATAAAGCCCAGTTAGAAAGAGCGATGGCCGGGCATATTATTGGACAGGCGGAATTGATAGGGACTTATCAGCGGCAGTAACTGATGCAATCAAAACCATGCTGAAATCAACTTTCGGCATTCGGTTCTCCATTTGCATTCCAGTCCTTCGCAAGTCATATTGCTTTCTAAGCGGAAGCAAGGTCTATGCCCGGCAATATTTTGAATGGTTCGCACCAGCTCAATTTCTGAGCACATATCCTCAGGATCTTTAATGCCGACGAATGCCGCCAGCTCTTGCAAGCTTAAAATTGTCATCGGCCCGTCTTCTTCCAAAATGGAAATATACAAAGCTATCAGCATCCGGACATAATCTATTTCAGCGTCTAACCAGTCGGTTAATTCTTTGCCGGGTTCAAACTTTCTGGCCAGTGCTTTGTAATAAGCAGCTTCTGAAATCCATTGATGCCGATTAACAGGCTTGACGGCATGATTTAGCATAGACCGGCATCATGTTGTTTACCTCAACTGATATTTTGTAATGCGGCAATACGCTCTTCCAGCGGCGGATGGCTCATAAACAGGCTTTTTACATTGCTGCCGTTAATACCGAAAGCTGCCAGTTGTCCTGGCAGGTCTTGCGGCTCGTATTCGCGTTGTAAAGCACGAAGCGCGCCGATCATTTTATTCCGTCCGGCTAAGTTTGCGCCGCCCGCATCGGCTTTAAATTCCCGGTAACGGGAGAACCACATGACCAGCATGGAAGCCAGAAAACCAAGGGCAATTTGCGCAATCATCTGGGCCATAAAATAGCCCATGCCATGACCCCGTTCGTTTTGAAGGATAACGCGGTCAACCACATGGCCGATAATGCTGGCAAAAAAGTAAACGAAGGTGTTTACCACGCCCTGCATCAAGGCCATTGTCACCATGTCGCCATTCGCGACATGAGTCATTTCATGGCCGATCACGGCTTCAACTTCATCGTTGCTCATGCGTTGCAGCAGGCCGGTGCTGACCGCGACCAAGGCGCTGTTTCTGTTCATTCCGGTTGCAAAGGCGTTGGCTTCAGGAGCTTGAAAAATGCCCACTTCCGGCATGCCGATGCCTGCCTGTTGGGCTTGTTTAGACACAATAGCAATCAGCCATTGCTCGGTCGTATTTTGCGGTTGCTCGATAACCTGAACCCCCATTGCCTGTTTTGCCGTCCATTTCGACATAGCCAGGGAGATGACCGAGCCGGTCATGCCGATAATCGCCGACATGACTAGCAGCGCGTTAAGGTCGAGATTGATGCCCTGTGCATCCAAAGTGCCGGACAAACCTAGTAGGTTGAACACAATACTGATCACAACCATTATTGCGACATTGGTCGCCAGAAATAGAAAAATACGCATCATTGTTAGGCCTGCTACAGCGAGTGAGTGATTAGTCTAAAAAATTAGCCACAGATTTACACAGATAGACGCAGATAAAATATTTTGTTACGCGAGGTTAGCGGTTAACCCAAAAGGTGTCGCAGAGAATTGATGTACCCCGTTGTTCATCTGTGAATATCCGTGTCTCAACTGCTCTTTTCAGGATTAATTATCCGTGACTAATGCCCCAATGCGGTCTAATGGATTTCGATGCTTTTACGTTTGCTCTTTTCGGTCTTGGGTATGGTCACTTTCAAAATGCCGTCTTTGAACGAGGCTTTTGCTTTGTCGCCATCGACATTGTCGGGTAAGGACAATGTGCGTTGAAACTCGCCATGCATTATTTCGCGGCGGAAATATTTGCCTTTTTCCCCTTCCTTTTTTTCTTCCTTGGTGGAGGTGCGGATGGTAATGGCTTGGTTGGTAACCGTGACCTCCAGGTCTTCTTTTTTTATACCGGGCAATGCGGCTTGAACTTCTACATCACTGTCGTGATCGAGAATATCAACTTTTGGAAAGTTGATTTCCGGTAGGCTAGGCATATTCCAGTCCAGTAGGCGAGGCCATCTGCGTGATAGAAAATCATCGAAAAAGTTATCAAACTCATCGAATGACATCAAACCGCCGAGCGATGATTTGGGTAATAATTCAGAACCCTTTTTTTTAGTGTCCATTTCTTTAGTGCTCATAAATTTCTCCGGTAAGTTAGTTAAAAAATGTCAATCTAACAGGGGCGGCTCATGTTGGGTTGCAGTGTTACAGTAAAAACTCCTGCTCTGCTTCAAGCCAGTCTTCGAGTTCGTAGCCGGGTGTAAAGCCCCTGTTTTCAGCCTTGTAGTAGGCCAGTTTAGCAATCTTGGCGTCATGACCAGGAAGGCATATCGTTGAGCAGTCTTCGTCAGTAGTTGAGTTTTTTTCTCTAGGTTTTCTAACAGTTACAGCCATTTTGCACCTCATTATGGTCAAGTATTGCACTTCGAATCGTTACACCTACACCGCTATTGTAAATATAAAATTGGTGGGGGGTATTGGTGCAAATACCTAGTTATTTAGTGAAAGCTATGATTTTTTTTAATCAGCTGTTACAAGACACTCATAGAAAATAAAAATAAATCATTTGCTTTGTTTGGAGTATGGTTAAATGCTAGTCTGGCTCGTTCGGATTTATTATTTCATTTTCCACCGCTCATCTTCTACAAAGGAATTTGATATGCCTACTCAACTTGAAATATTGCTGGATAAAATGAAGGTTTTGGAAGATGAGTTGATTGAAGAATTACAAAAACAGCAGAAAGAATTTTCCTATAAAATTACCCAGAGACGCGTGTATTTTGAAGATAATGTTATTGTTAAACATAAGGAATATGCCAAGCAGTTATTTAAATATATAACCGATTCGAAACTAAAACATATACTTACTACACCCTTTATATGGATGTGTATTGTTCCAGTGGCATTAATGGATGTAACTATCAGCCTGTATCAAGCGATTTGTTTCCCTATTTACGGGATTCCAAAAGTAAAACGGCAAGACTATATTGTTTTCGACAGGCAATATCTTAATTACCTTAATTTGATAGAAAAGATCAATTGCGCCTATTGCAGTTACGTCAACGGTTTGTTTGGCTATTTACAGGAAATAGCCGGGCGCACCGAGCAATTCTGGTGTCCTATTAAGCACGCCAAGCGTATTAGAAGCCTGCACAGCCGTTATCAGAAATTCATCGAATACGGTGATGCTAAAACCTTTCGGGATACCATTGAAGCAACCCGGCATGACTTCAAGGATTTGGAGTAAAAATTATTCAGCCACGGATTAACGCAGATTAAACAGATTGCTTTAGTGGTCGATTTCAGCGCCAATCTGTGGCTGAATAGTTACGTTAGGGATAAACAATGCTGGCTTGTGGGCCAAGATCGTCTTTTTCCTCAATATAGCGGATTTCATTGCCAACGGCTAGAGCATCAAATCCGCTTCCTGTCACGCTATTGCGGTGGAAATACACCTCATGGCCGTCGTTCGCCTCAATAAAACCGTGATCTTTTTCCGGTAACAGGCGGATTACAGTTCCCGAACTTTGCAAGTCATGTGTTTTAACCTTGCCTTGCTGTATTCGCGCGTAATCTTCCAGCTGCCTTGTTGCCACGTTAAAAGCATCTCGTATTGCTACATAAATATCCTCATAAGCCTGTTTGTCATGATGCTCACGGCTGATGACCAGTTCTTTGCGCGGCGTGGTGATGTCAATACGGATATGGTATTGATTGCCTTGATGGTGGCGGTGGTGCTCGGATTCCACCGCCACCCTGCAACTCATAATATGCGAGTGGAACCTATCCAGCTTGCTTGCTTTTTCACGAATTTTGGCCTCTACCGCATCAGAATGAGGTATCCCACGAAACGTTATTTGTAATGGGATTTGCATGATGTAGTTACCTTTTAGAGAACAATTAAATCCTCAGCTTGCGGGCCTTTTTTACCTTGCGTAACATTGAATTTCACCCGTTGTCCATCGGTTAATGATTTGAATCCTGTGCTGCTGATATTACTGTAATGAACGAAAACATCGGGGCCTTTTTCCTGTTCGATGAAACCGAAGCCCTTGCTAGCGTTAAACCATTTAACTGTACCGGTATTTGATTGTGTAGACATAATTAAAATCCTAAATAATAAATTGATTGGTATTAAGTAATACTAGCAGAACTTAATCTTTAATGTTTTCGGTGGTGATAGCTATAAACCCGACAGTTAACCGAATATGTTTATTGTTTTATCAATTGAATTTTTATATTAATTTAATAATACATAAAGCCATTTAATATACTTGCATAATTTGGTTTAGTGAGGTGTATTATCAGTCATTATTTCTTTAAATTCACGCTCTGCCTCAACCCAGTCGTCAAATTCATGGCCGGGTTCAAAACCTCTGATTTCTGCCTTGTAAAAGGCAATCTCAGCAATTTTTGTGTAGCAGTCAGGAATGTTTATTGGGGTAATGGTTACTTCAGGTATTAAGTTTACTTCATGAACGGGCGGACTCATTTTTTACCTCACTCACAGCTAAGTCGCTAGATTAGCCTGAAGTCTTTTGGGCTAGGTGCAGAAAAATCCAGCTGTCGCTATTGAATCAAAAAAACACGAATAAATATATTAGTATAACTACTTAGTTATGAACTTATTTTAAACATAACAGCTACCGATTTAGACAAGGTTATGTAGGGGGAAATAAGGTCATTAACTTGGATGTAATAATGTTCTGGAATTACGAATAAATAGGCGCTATTATTAAAATACAAAATTCATTATTGTTGCCTTTTTTTTAAAAAATCGGTCATTACCGGCTAATGCATTGTTACTTGCACCAAGCCCATGGAACGTAGATTTACGTTATCCATTAATCAACTGAGTTTTCCAGGAAGGGGATGTCACTATGAAAAATACACCGTTGGATCCTATACAACTCTATAAGCCATGCAATGTTGAGCAACTAAAATTCACCACCACCGATGAGATTGAAGACATTGACATTGCCGTCGGTCAGCAACGTGCCGTGGAAGCCGTCAAATTGGGCATCCGCATGCATAAACACGGTTACAACATCTTTGCAATGGCGCCTGCAGGCACCGGCAAGTTGACGACTGTAAGGCAGTTGGTCGAACACGAAGCCAATCGGCAAGACATTCCTTCGGACTGGTGTTATGTCAATAACTTCAGTCAGCCTGCCAAGCCGACGGCCATTAAATTCAGTTCGGGGCAAGGCAAGGTTTTTCAGCTCGATATGGCGCAGTTGATAGACGAATTGAGTGTCGCCATACCTGCGGCGTTTGATGGTGACGAATACCGTTCCAGAACAGGCGAAGTTGAAAGCGAATCGCGGCAACGGGAAATAAACGAGCTTAGCCAATTACGCGAAGAGGCCGCCAATGCACATATTATCCTGACGGAAACCGCAACCGGTTACGCGTTTTCCCCGGCAGATGAAAAAAACGAAATTATCAGCCCCGAGCAGTTCAATAAGTTTGATAAAGACAAGCAGCATGAAATACAAAAAACCATTTTTAACTTGCAGGAGCGCTTGGCAACCTTGCTGAAAAATTTTCCGACTTGGCGCAAGGAAACTAAACGCAAATTGCAAGCGCTGAAACGCGAAGTCGCCGAGCAGGCGGTCAACCATTCGATAGACGACCTGATCGAAAAATACGCCAAACAGGATGCCGTTCTTACGTATCTGAATGATACGCAAAAAGATATTATTGAGCATGTGCTGGATTTTCTTCCGCGTAGCGAAAAACTACTGCCCTTTATGGAATTGGCGCAGGAATCCAACCCGTTCAAACGTTATTACGTTAACCTGATGGTGGATTTTAGCGACAAGAAATCGGCCCCGGTCATTTACGAAGATCATCCGAATTACAGCAATCTGGTCGGGCGCATCGATCATCAGGCTTACATGGGTTCACTGGTCACCGATTTCACCATGATCAAGCCCGGCGCATTGCATAAGGCCAATAGCGGCTACCTGATTATCGATGCCCGAAAATTGCTGTCCCAACCTTATGCTTGGGATACGTTGAAAAGAACCTTGCAGTCCGGCGAAATCCGTATTGAATCGCTGGAGCGGGCGCTCAGTTTGATCAGCGCCTCATCGCTGGAACCCGAACCCATACCGCTTAATTTAAAGCTGATCCTGATGGGCGAGCCGCTGATTTATTATCTGTTGTGCGAGTACGACCCGGAGTTTCACGACCTGTTTAAAATCGCAGCCGATTTTGACGAATCGGTGTCCAGGGAAGGCAGCGGCCAGGACTATGCCCGTTTGCTGGCGACTATTGCCCGGCGCGAAAAGCTGCGCCCGCTGAGCCAAAATGCCGTCGCCAGGGTTATCGAGCACAGCTCCCGAATGAGCGGCGATGCGGAGAAGTTGCTGACCCATCTGCGCAGCATCACGGACTTGTTAACCGAATCGGACTATTGGGCTGCCAATAATGGTCGCGAGCATATTGCCAACAGCGATGTGCAGCAGGCTATCGATCATAAGATTCACCGGCTGGATAAACTCAGGGAAAAGCTGTACGAGAATATACACCGGGGCACGGTGTTGATAGACACGGAAGGTACGGTCGTCGGTCAAGTCAACGGCCTGTCGGTCTTGCAGCTGGGCGAGTTCAGTTTTGGTCAACCTTCCCGTATTACAGCGACCACCCGCTTAGGCAGCGGAAAAGTGGTGGATATTGAGCGCGAAACCGAATTGGGCGGCGCTATCCATTCAAAAGGCGTATTGATTTTATCGAGTTTCATCGCCGCCCGGTATTCCCGGAAAACGCCGTTCTCGCTTGCGGCCAGCCTGGTATTCGAGCAATCTTACGGGCATGTTGAGGGCGACAGCGCCTCACTGGCTGAGCTGTGCGCCATTTTGTCGTCGGCCGCCCAGGTTCCGTTACGGCAGGATTTAGCGATTACCGGCTCGGTCAACCAGTTGGGTAATGTGCAGCCGATAGGTGGAGTTAACGAAAAAATCGAGGGCTTTTTCGATATATGCGCCAAAAAAGGACTGACAGGTACCCAAGGGGTGATCATTCCTTCCACCAATATCAAACATCTGATGCTGCGCTGGGATGTGGTGCATGCGGCGCAGTCCGGTCAGTTCAGCATCTACGCCGTATCTACTGTGGATGAAGCTGTTGAATTATTGACCGGCATGGAGGCGGGCGCCGCCAACGAACAAGGCGCTTATCAGCCGGAATCGTTTAACGGTAAGGTGGAAGCCCAGTTATTGCAATTTACCAAGATTAAAAAGGAGTTTATAAGCAAATCCGAGGATTAGCGACGGTGTGTTCTTAATACCAAAACCCACCCAAATGCCAGCGGGGTTTTCTGACCGATTTTTGATAGTGAACAGGGACACTAAACCGGTCATAGTTTGAATATTTCAACGCCTGATTCGGCAGTTCTTTTACATTTAACAGCCGTTTTATTCTTTCTTCAGTGTCAGGATGCGTCCTGAGGATTGAGGGGATTGATGCGCTATGACCGTGACCCAATAGAATGTCGAAAATTGAGGTCTCATAGGCTTCCAGTTTGCCTAATGCCATCGCCAAGCCTTCGGTATCGCCGGTTAATAAAACGGCTTGGTGGTCGGCATCGAACTCCCTGATTCGGGATAAGGAAAGTTGCAGGAAGCTCATAATGTTCGGAGCCACAATCAGCACAGCTAAGGCAAACCAGGAAATCGTGACCATCCCCAAGAAATACATCGGTAAATTTAACAGAATCAACAAAAAACCGGTGAATGATAAGGCGTTGGTAATCCGGCTGATGATGTCGGCATAGGTCATTACCCGCACATCATTATGTTGGATATGGCTGGTTTCATGTGCCAGTACCGCAATAATTTCCCGCGTGGTCAACGTATTAAGCAGCGCATCGCTTAGGCCGATGGCCGAATTTTCGGATGTGCCTACCGAGAAGGCATTCATCATTTGGCTGGGCAGATAATAAAGCGCGGGTGGTACGGGCAAGTCGGCACGAGCTGCCAACTCATGGATTATCTGATAAAGGCCGGGTGCATCATCGGCCGACAGTAATCTACCTCCATAGAGAGAAAAGATGAAAGCGGGAGAAATGTTCGGGCTGATAACCAGTATCAGGATGCCCAAAAACGCCGCCCATACGATGCCTTCGACCCCGGCTAACATAAAGCCGACCAACGATAAAATAACGCCCATACAAAGAAAAAGCACTAAGGTATGGAATAAGTTTTTTAGTTTGTGGTTGAATTCTGCCATCAGGAATTTTTTGCTGCCAGCGCTTCGGCATTGCGTTTAACCAAACTATCGATAACGGCGTTTAACGAACCTTTGTTTTGAATTTCGTCGTTAAAGGTTGAGCGGTAATTAGTCACCAGACTGACGCCGCCAATCAAAATGTCATAGACTTTCCAGTCGCCGTTGCTCAGCAGCATTCGGTAATTCACATCAACAGGTTGCAGACCCGGTTGCAGAACTTCTGTTTTGACGACGACCTTTGTAGCTTCGTTCGACATTTCAAGCGGCATGAAACGCATGGTCCAGTCGTTATATTCCACAAACGCCCTGGAATAGGTTCTTACTATCAGTGTCTGAAACTCATGTTTAAAACGCACCTGTTCGTCAGCCGTTGCCGCTTTCCAGTGCTTGCCCAACACTAACGGCGCAATTTTGTCGAAATCCGTATGCGGGTCAATAACGCTGTTAACATATCGCGTTACTTGTGCAAAATCCTTGCTAAAGGTTTTGTCTTTCAGTTTTTGCTGTAATTGCGATGAAACGCTTTGGATGATTTGCTGCGGGGGCTGCAAATCTTCCGCTATCGCTTTTGTAGTGGATATTAAACCGAGTAATAATGCAAATAAACCCAATAGTGCATGTTGTTTAGTTCGATTTGGCATAATTATCCTGTTTAAACGTGTGACACCAAGTAATCAGCGGATTACTAGAGTTTTGCCATCTTATGGATTGCTGCGTTTGGGCTTGCACCGCAGAGTATTTTGTGTGAACACCATGATGCAGGCAATTCTAATGATGTGTCAAGCTTGGGCGAATACGTATTGATAACTAGCCGTTCTAATTCTTGCCAAACTTTTACCTCCGGCTTACTGGTGGTTGCAGCAATGGGGGGCTGTACTTTACAGCGCTATTGGCAGAATGGCCTAAACTACATGCAATGAAAATCGCCAATTTACAAGCGGAGACACTTAACCATGCTGGAAACTGTTTTTCAACTCAAGCGCCATAACGCCTAGGTTTTTGGCGAATTGATCGCTGGTGCCACGACGTTCATCGCGTCCATGTATATCATTATCGTGAACCCGGCGTTGTTGAGCCAGACCGGCATGTCTTACGAGGCGGCATTGACGGCGACCATTCTGGTCTGTGTTTTTTCCTCGGTGACCATGGGCCTGTACGCCAACAACCTCATTTGATGGCTTTGCGTTATTGCTGCTTTGTTTGGAAGTTGCCTGAGGCGAACGGGGCAGCCTTTTCTGATCATTGAACAATTGAAACAAAAATCCGGTAGCATTGTTTTAGCTCCTGTGGATTGTTTAACGGGGAGCTTCCCTTACAGGTTAGAATGAATAAAAAGTGACCGCATCTTGCCAACGTGGGCATTTTAGTTTGAAATTAGAATTCGACTGAGCCATTGCAAGTTACACACGGCAATGCAAATCTGTCTGGAACAGATTTGCATTTACCCGAAGGGCGTCAGGCAGGGAAGCCTGACGTGAAATCTGATAAACAACCATGAGTTAAGCGCATATGAACTACCAAGATATGACCACTCCACCCGACCTGACCTTAAGCACAGGCACCGGGCCGAAGCAACGGCGTATGCCTGTTTATGAAGACTATCTGCCGCCTTGCAATAACGCCTGTCCGGCCGGTGAAAATATTCAGGCTTGGCTGGACTTGGCTCAAGCGGGACGTTATCAGGAAGCCTGGAACAGTCTGCTGGAAAACAACCCGATGCCCGCCGTGCATGGCCGCGTTTGCTACCATCCTTGCGAAACGGCCTGCAACCGCGTGGTGGTAGACGGCGCGGTCAGCATCCATGCGGTGGAGCGGTTTCTTGGCGACATGGCCTTTGAACAGGGCTGGACGCCGCAAATCGTCGGCGAAAAATCCAACAAGCGCGTGTTGGTGGTCGGGGCAGGCCCCAGCGGCTTGTCGGCGGCTTATCATCTTGCCCGCTTGGGCCATGATGTCGAAATCAGGGACGCGGGGCCGATAGCAGGAGGCATGATGCATTTCGGCATTCCGTCCTACCGGTTGCCGCGCGATGTGCTGGCTGCCGAGGTCAAACGCATTGAGGATATGGGCGTAAAGATCACGCTGAACCAAAAAGTCGATGACTTAAAAGCCGAAAAAGAATCCGGGCGCTTCGATGCGGTTTTTGTGGCGGTCGGCGCGCATATCGGTCGCTCGGTGGAAATTCCTTTGGACAGCGAAAGCGATACCCAGGATGCGGTCACCTTCCTGCGTAACATCGGTTTGGGTAAACCGCCGCAAATCGGCAAACGGGTCGCCATCTACGGCGGCGGCAATACCGCGATGGATGCGGCGCGAACCGCAAAACGCTTGGGCGCGGAAACCATGGTGATCTACCGGCGCGACCGCAAAAACATGCCCGCACATGATTTTGAAGCCGCCGAAGCGATGGAAGAAGGCGTGGCGTTTCACTGGTTGCGCACCATCGTCGGCATTGAAGGCAGTCAAATCAAAGTTGAAATTATGGCGCTGGACGACAAGGGGCGGCCGCAATCCACCGGCGAATATGAAATCATCGAAGCCGACACGGTGATTTTAGCGCTGGGTCAAAATATCGATTCCGCGCTATTGAAAACCTTCCCGGAAATTGAAGTGCAAAGCGATGGCGTAGTTGCCGTAAACGAGCACATGATGACCGCCGTTGATGGCGTTTTTGCCGGCGGTGATATGGTGCCGAGTATGCGTACCGTGACCATTGCCACCGGACACGGCAAAAAAGCCGCCCGGAATATCGATGCGTATTTGCGCGGCACCGAATACCATCATCCCGGCAAAAAACATATTGTCCTGCACGAAGAACTGAACCTTTGGTACAGCACCGATGCCGACCAGTCCGAACAACCGACCATGCCGCCGCAAGTGCGCAACAAAAACTTCGACGAAGTGTTGGGCGGCTTGACACAGGACGAGGCGACTTACGAAGCCAGCCGATGCTATTCCTGCGGTAATTGTTTCGAATGCGACGGTTGTTACGGCGCTTGCCCGGAAGGAGCCATTATCAAGCTAGGCAAAGGCAAATTCTACGAAGTGAATTATGCCCTTTGCACCGGCTGTACGGCCTGCACTTTGCAGTGTCCAACCGCTGCCATCCATATGATTGACAAATAGTAACTAAAAATAGAACGCGGATGACGCGGATGGGACGGATAATCGCTGATTTAAAGGACACAAATTGCTTTAAAAATCCGTGTAAATCCGCTTAATCAGCGTCATCTGCGTTCCATTATCAAATAGTTACAAATAACTTTAGTTGCCAGGAAACTCACCATGACCAAACAAGTTACTATCGACGGCGGCGAAGCGGCTGCTTATGTCGCCTACCGCACCAACGAAGTCTGCGCCGTATTCCCTATCACGCCTTCTTCATCCATGGCCGAGTTTTGCGAGCAATGGACGACGGAGCATAAAACCAATCTTTGGGGCTCCATTCCGACCATTGCCGAAATGCAAAGCGAAGGCGGCGCTGCCGGTGCCTTGCATGGCGCATTGCAAACCGGCGCATTAGCGACAACCTTCACCGCGTCCCAGGGCTTGTTGCTGATGATCCCCAATATGTACAAGATTGCCGGTGAGCTGACCTCGACCGTCATCCATGTTGCGGCGCGTTCGTTGGCGACTCAAGGTTTGTCCATTTTCGGCGACCATCAGGACGTGATGAGCGTACGGATGACCGGCTTTGCGCTGCTGGCTTCCACGAATGTGCAGGAAGCCCACGACATGGCGTTGGTCGCTCAGGCGGTTACCTTAAAAGCTCGGATTCCGTTTTTGCATTTTTTCGACGGATTCAGGACGTCGCACGAAATCAACAAAATCACCCTGCTGGAAGACGAGCAAATCAGGGCCATGATCGACGATGAACTGGTGTTTGCGCACAGGGAACGGGCGCTAAACCCCGACCATCCAATGATGCGCGGCACGGCGCAAAACCCGGATACTTATTTCCAGTCCCGCGAAAGCTCGAATATTTATTATGAGCGCACCGTTGAGGTGTTCGATCTGGTGTTAAAACAGTTCGAGAAGGTCACAGGCCGCAGCTATAAAGCCTTCGAATATTTCGGTTCAGAAACCGCCGAACGCATCATCATCATGATGGGCTCAGGCGTTGAAACAGCCGTCGCCACCGCAGAAAAACTCAATGCCAAAGGCGAGAATGTCGGCGTACTGAACGTGCGTTTATATCGTCCGTTCAGCGCTAAAAACTTCCTGGCGGCATTGCCGGAATCGGTGCGCCACATTGCGGTGTTGGACAGAACCAAAGAGCCGGGCAGCAGCGGCGAACCGCTGTATAAAGATGTGATCACCGAGCTGAGCCAAGCTTTTGCCTATGGCCTGCTTAGGATTATGCCGAAGGTGATCGGCGGCCGTTACGGCTTGTCCAGCAAGGAATTTACGCCGTCGATGGTGGCCAGGATTTACCGGGAACTGCAAGCCGACCAGCCGAAAAACGGCTTCACCATCGGCATCAACGACGATGTGACTTTTACCAGTCTCGCCGTGACCGAAAACCTGGACATAGAGCCAGACAGCGTGGTGCGGGCGGTGTTTTACGGCCTGGGTTCCGACGGCACGGTCGGCGCGAACAAAAACAGCATCAAGATTATCGGCGACGAACCCCAGTATTTCGCCCAAGGCTATTTTGTTTACGATTCGAAAAAAGCCGGATCGCAAACCGTATCGCATTTGCGTTTCGGCCCGGAACCGATTAAAGCGCCTTATTTGATCGAATCGGCCAACTTCGTCGCCTGCCACGATTTTAATTTTATCGAAACCACCGACATGCTGGAACGCGCCAAACAGGGCGCAACTTTTTTGCTTAACAGCCCGTTCGATGCCGAGCATATTTGGCTGCATTTGCCAGCATCCGTGCAAAAACAATTGATCGACAAAGACATCCAGTTTTATGTGATCGACGCGGTCAAAGTCGCCCGGAAAACCGGCATGGGCAGACGCATCAACACGGTCATGCAAACCTGTTTCTTTGCCTTGTCAGGGGTTATGCCCAAAGACGAGGCGATCAAGAAAATCAAGCAATACGCGGAAAAAACCTACGCCCGTAAAGGCCCTGAAGTCGTGCAGAAAAACTTCGAAGCTATAGACCAGTCGCTGGCGAATTTGGAAAGAGTCACGTTGCCGGAAACCGTCACCGCACTTGCCGATACCAGCGCCGGAAAATTCGCCAAAGCGTCGCGCTTTGTCCAGGAGGTGACCGCAGAAATGACAGCAGGCCGGGGCGACTGGATTCCGGTCAGCTTTCTGCCTGCCGACGGCACCTATCCGACCGGCACCACGCAATGGGAAAAACGCAATATCGCTCAGGACATCCCCATCTGGGAATCCGACCTGTGCATACAATGCGGCAACTGTTCAGCCGTTTGCCCCCATGCCGCGATACGCGCCAAATTCTACGCAAAAGACCTGTTGGCACAAGCGCCGGAAGGCTTTAAAACCGCCAATGTCACCTCGCACGGTTTTCCCGACACCCGCTACACGCTGCAAGTTTTCCCGGAAGATTGCACCGGATGCAGCTTGTGCGTAAAAGCCTGTCCGGTTGTGTCGGAAAAAGATGCCAGCATCAAAGCCATCAATATGACCCCCAAGGCCGAGTATTTTGAAGTCGAGAAAACCGCCGTGGCCTTCTTTGAAACCTTGCCTTACAACAACCGCGCCCGTGTCGATTTTTCCAATGTGCGCGGGGTGCAATTTTTGCAACCGTTGTTCGAGTTCTCCAGCGCTTGCGCAGGCTGCGGCGAAACCCCGTATTTGAAGATGATCAGCCAGCTGTTCGGCGACCGCATCCTGGCCGCCAATGCCACCGGCTGCTCGTCCATTTACGGAGGCAATCTGCCGACCACGCCCTGGTCGCAAAATTCCGAAGGCAAAGGCCCTGCGTGGTCTAATTCCTTATTCGAAGACAACGCCGAATTCGGCTACGGCTACCGGCTGACTACCGACCAGCATGTCGCGATGGCGCATCGGCTGATAACCGAATTGAAAGATCAGTTGGATGCAACGCTGGTTGACGACATACTCGCCGCGCCGCAAAGCCTGGAAAGCGACATCCGCAAACAACGCTATAGGGTTGCGCAATTGCGCGAAAAGTTGGAAAAACTGGGCAATCACAAAGCCAAGGAATTGCTGTCGATAGTCGATCATTTCGTGCGCCGCAGCATCTGGATTATCGGCGGCGACGGCTGGGCCTACGACATAGGCTACGGCGGTATCGACCAAGTGCTGGCCAGCGGCTCGGATGTCAATATCCTGGTCATGGATACCGAAGTCTATTCCAACACCGGCGGACAGGCGTCCAAGTCCACGCCGATAGGTGCGGTCGCTAAATTCGCCTCGGGCGGCAAGGTCACGCCGAAAAAAGACTTGGCGCTGCAAGCCATCGCTTATGGCAATGTTTACGTCGCCAGAATTGCGCTGGGTGCAAGCCCGCAGCAGTCTCTGCAAGCCTTCCGCGAAGCCGAAGCCTACAACGGCCCGTCCTTGATTATCGCATACAGCCCCTGCATTGCGCACGGCATCAATCTGGAAAACGGCCTGGAGCAACAGGAAATGGCTGTAAAGTCAGGTTACTGGCCGTTGTACCGCTACAACCCGACCCTGCGCGGCGAAGGCAAAAATCCGTTTGTGCTGGATTCATTGCGCCCGACTATTGCGTTGAGGGATTATGCTTACAACGAAACCCGTTACAGCAGCTTAAGGCGCACCAACCTGGAACAAGCCGACAAGCTGATGGATTTTGCGCAGAAAGTGGTTGACCAGAAATGGGCGTTGTATGAGGAAATGGCAACGCGTGATGAGCATGAGTTTATGCCGGATACGCGGATAGCTAGGAAGATATAAGTGTGAAGAGGGGTAGGATGGGTAGAGCGGTAGCGAAACCCATCAAAATACAACCAACCACAAAATAACAATGACTGATTATCTATCGTCGCTGCCGAATTAATGGCGGCACCTATTTTTTCACGGTTAACTTGGTAGATCGTAACCGATCATTGTTGACAGAACATTGTCTCGTTCCCACGCGCCGCGTGGGAATGCAGTCACGGCGCGCTGCGCCATGAGGATCAAACACTATGGGCCGTAGCCGCTACCGAATCTGCGATGAAAAAGTGCCGCATTTTTTAACCTGCACCGTGTTGAATTGGATACCGCTATTCACCCGTCCGCAAACCGCAGGCATAATCCTTGACGCACTGCGTTATAGACAAAAAGAAAACGGCTGGAAAATATACGGCTACGTCATCCTGGAAAATCACCTTCACATGATTGTACAAGCAGAGAATCTGGCAATCGAATTGCCTCACTTCAAGTCTTACACGGCGCGCCAACTGATCGATCACCTGAAGGAATGCCGCGCCGAGCGGTTGTTGCAGCAGTTGGCGTTTTTCCGCAAAGACCATAAACGGCAGGATCGGGATTATCAGTGCTGGGAAGAGGGATCGCATCCGCAGCTTATTGAAAACGGGCAGGTGCTTCGGCAAAAGCTGGAGTATATCCATCAAAATCCGGTGAAACGGGGATATGTGGATGATTCTACGCATTGGCGGTATTCCAGCGCCAGGGATTATGCGGGGCTTGAGGGGTTGGTTCCTGTTTTTAAGGAATGGCTGTGATTCGCGGCGCAGCGCGCCTGGACTGCATTCCCACGCGGCGCGTGGGAACGAGAGCAGTTAAGCCTTCGGCATTCGGAGTGCAGGCTTCGCCTGCTAACGCAAGCAGGGCTTGCACTCCAGCGATCACTATTTCTCATGTGAACTAAAAGAATCGCTTAATTTAATACGCTGTAGGGTGGATTCGCCGCAGGCAATCCACCACAACTACGCTAGATCGACATCATCGTTGTCTCAGATTGACGGTTTGCTCGGCAACTGCTCCTGCGTTGCTCTACCTCCTGCATCCATGCATCGTATCGCGAAACCGTCCTACAGCGGCAGTTGATCTTTTGATGACTCCGATGATGGTTTTGGTTTGTCAGACTTGGACGAGTCATCAATGCCATCGTAGCCAAACAGGCCGGTGATCATTTCCCACAGGGTTTTTTCAAGATCGCGCTTGGGTACGTCTACCGTGGTTTCTTCCGATGTTTTAATGACCGGAACTTCGCTGGGTTTGAAGTCGCCTTGTACGCCGATCAGCTGATCGTTTTCAAAGTAGAGTGAAATTCTTTTTTGCAGCCGGTCGCCGCCTTCAACTTGCGCCGAATAAAGGTAGTCCCAGCGTTTCTGATGAAAAAAATCAACCAGCATCGGCGAACCCATGATGTACAGCACTTGGCGTTTGTTCATGCTGGGTCTGAGTTGGTCGATCATGGGCTGGTCGACGATATTGCCTTGCTGGACATCAACTGTATAGACGCCGGGCAGGTTGGTCAGAATGGTGGTGCACGAGGCGAGTGTCAGGCTTGCCGCAACTGCAAGGATGCAGCAGGAGCGGTTATTGAATAGGTTTAAAGCGAAAAGCGGCTTTCTCATTGGAGGCTGCGGATGTGTTGAAAATATAAAATCATACAGGATGTTAAAGCATTATCCTATAAAACTGTCATGCGCGGTCTGCAAAAAAAAGGCTACAATGGGCGCAGTTTTGTATTAAAGCGCACAAGCGGAGATTAATGTTGGAAACCCATGATTTAAGGAATGCAGGCCTGAAGGTGACTTTGCCGAGGGTCAAGATTTTGCAAATTTTAGAAAAGCAGGTTGATCGCCATTTAACCGCTGAACAAATTTATAAGATCCTGCTGAGTGAAGAGGAAGAAATCGGCTTGGCTACGGTTTATCGCGTGTTAACCCAGTTTGAGGCGGCCGGATTGGTGACTCGGCATCACTTTGAAGGCGGCAACTCTGTCTTTGAACTGGATAAAGGCACTCATCACGATCACATACTCTGCATGAACTGCGGCAAGGTCGATGAATTTACCGATGAGGTTATTGAGGCCCGGCAAAAAGAAATTGCAGCAAAACTGGGTTATGAATTAACCGATCACGGCCTTTATTTATACGGTTTTTGCTCTCAGTGCAGGAAATCCTGATTTTTTTATTTTAGATTGTAGACTTCATGTTTAAACCTCTCATTTTTTATATCGGCTTGCGTTATACGCGAGCCAAGCGTCGAACTCAGTTCATTTCTTTTATTACCTTAACGTCCGTTTTAGGCATAGCCTTGGGTGTTACGGCGTTGATTGCGGTGTTGTCGGTGATGAACGGCTTTGAGGCCGAATTGCGCGAACGGATACTCGGTATGACCTCGCATGCGACCGCCACCGGTCGATACGGCCAGTTGGATAACTGGCAGGATCTGGAGCAGAAATTAAAAAACTATCCGCATGTGGAAGGCACCGCGCCGTTCATTAACGGGCAGGTGATGATTAACGCCGACCGGCGCGTTAGCGGCACCATGCTGACCGGGATTTTGCCGGAATACGAATCCAGGGTGTCGGAAGTCGCCGATAAGATGAAGGAGGGCAAACTGTCCGATCTGGTTCCAGGCGAGTACGGTATTGTTTTGGGTGTGGAGCTGGCCAATTATCTGGGCGTACTTACCGGCGACAAAATCACCGTGATCAGCCCGCAGATCAACTCGACACCGGCAGGTATTGTGCCGCGCATGCGTCGATTTACCGTGGTCGGCATTTTCAAGGTCGGCATGTACGAATACGATCGCAATATGGCGATGATTCATCTTGATGATGCGGCCAAGTTGTTCCGTTTGGAAAGCGCTGTTTCAGGCCTTAGAATCAAGCTGGACGATTTGTTTAACGCGCCGAAAATAACCCACGACCTTGGCAAGGCGCTGTATGGCGAATATCAGGTCAGCGACTGGACGCTGGCGCACAGCAATTTCTTCCGGGCGATACAGACCGAAAAGCGGGTGATGTTTATTATCCTGCTGTTGATCGTGGCGGTGGCGGCTTTCAATATTGTTTCGACCTTGGTGATGGTGGTCACCGACAAGCGCGGCGACATCGCCATTTTAAAAACCCAGGGGCTCACATCAAGGTCGGTAATGGGTATTTTTATGGTGTTGGGCGCGGTCATCGGCGTCGTCGGCACGGTACTCGGAACCGTCGGCGGGGTGTTGCTGGCATTGAATGTTGAAACCATTGTTCCGGCCATTGAAAAACTGTTTCACGTTCAGTTTATGGCGGCGGATGTGTATTACATCAGCGAGCTGCCGTCCAAATTGGTCTGGTCGGACGTTTACGCGATAGCGGGCATGGCCTTTTTACTGTCATTATTGGCAACTATTTATCCTGCATGGCAGGCAGCCAAAGTCAATCCAGCGGAAGTTTTAAGATATGAATAATACCAGCATACTGCAATGCCAGCAGTTGACCATGCGCTACGACCAAGGCGGGCTGGATGTCGAAGTTTTAAAAGGGGTCGATTTAAGCATCGGCGTCGGCGAGCGCGTCGCGATTATGGGCGCATCGGGTTCCGGCAAAAGCACCTTGCTGCATCTGTTGGGCGGGCTGGAAAAACCCAGCGGTGGCAAGGTGGTTTTGGACGGCGTTAACTTGAATGAAGTCGGCTCCGGTCAACTGGCCAAATTAAGGAATAAGTCTTTGGGTTTCATTTACCAGTCGCATCATTTGTTGGGCGAATTTACCGTGCTGGAAAACGTGGCGATGCCGTTGTTGATTGGCGGACACCCGGTAAAAGAGGCGAGTATCCGTGCGACTGAGCTATTAAGGCGGGTAGGGCTGGGGCATCGGATTGAGCACAAGCCCGGTGAATTGTCCGGCGGGGAAAGGCAACGCGCCGCAGTCGCCAGGGCGTTGATCAATAAACCCGGTGTGGTTCTGGCCGATGAGCCGACCGGAAACCTGGACAGCAAAACTGCCGATCAGGTTTACCAGTTGATGCTGGAATTAAATCAGGAGCTGAATGTCAGTTTTCTGGTGGTGACCCATGACCATGAGCTGGCCGCAAGAATGGGTAAGGTTCTGCACATGGAAGATGGGGTTATATTAGGTTAAAGGTACAAGGTACAAGTGTTGCAAACCCTTTAACCTTTAACCTTTAACCTGCTCTCCTTTCTCTCCGCCCATTTTTTGTTCACATGGTATTGCCAATAATACTGGATGCCGAAATAACCGGCGGCGGACGAGATTATCCCCATAATCAAGCAGCCGACCAGAAAAGGCTGCCAGACATCGCCAAGACTGGAGAAGATGTTGCTGATTGAAAATTCGGATTCTTCGGCATTGGTCGGTTGATTCAGGAACGACAGTCCGACTTCATAAGCAAAATAATACAGCGGCGGCATGGTGATCGGGTTGGTTATCCAGACCAGCGCTACCGAAATCGGTATGTTAGCCCGGTAGTAAATGGCGCCCATCGCGGCAAAAGCCATTTGCGTTGGAGTCGGAATCCAGGCGCAAAAAAGACCTACCGCAAAAGCCATCGCAATTGAGCGTCGGTTCAAATGCCAGAGATTCGGCTCGTGCAGCTTATCGCCAAGAAATTGCAGGCTCTTGTGCCGTTTGATCACTTCAGGATCGGGGATGAACTTGTCGAGCAGTTTTTTTATAAGTTTCTTTGGCATCGTTATTTTTATTATTAAGGTTACACTTGAGTTAAGTTTATCAGGTTTTTGTTAACCTAAAAAACACCAAGGTGCTAAATGGTCGTTTCCGCCCTGTCATTTTTAGCCGGATTGATGCTGGTTCAACAGTTTCCGGTATTGCCGGATGTGGACTGGGTGATAGTCGGCGGCATCGCGGCCTGCATTATTGCATGGTTGCGGTATTGGCGGGGGCTATTTTTTGTGCTCGGCGTAGTGTGGGCGATAGTGTTTGCGATGCACCGATTGTCCGACCGGTTGCCTGAGCCATTGGAGGGCGAGGAGGTTCAGGTGACCGGCACCGTAGCCGACTTGCCGGAACAGGATGAAAAGCGCGTCCGTTTCGATTTTATTGGTGTGTATGCTGAAAGCCAGTCGGTCACCGAATCCGCACTGCAACTGCCCTCCAAATTGAGATTAAGCTGGTATTACCCGGATCAGCCCGTCAAGGCAGGCCAGCAATGGGCTTTCACGGTTAAATTAAAGCGCGTCCACGGCAGCATGAATCCCGGCGGTTTCGATTACGAACGCTGGCTGTTCACCGAAGGCATCGGCGCGACCGGCTATGTGCGTCCATATCCAAAGCCTGTTTTGCTGGGGCGCGATTCGGCTTGGAACAGCATTGCCGTTTGGCGGCAGAGTATCACAGACCAGCTTTCAAATACCTTGGGCAGCAGCCCCAGTCTTGCGTTGATTAAGGCCTTAACCATTGGCGACGGCAACAGCATCACTCAGCAGCAATGGGAGGTTTTTCGTAAGACTGGCACGACTCATCTGGTGGTGATTTCCGGCTCGCATATCGGGCTTATTGCCGGGTTGGTTTATTTTCTGGTGTTGAAATTGTGGGCCTGGACAGGATGGCTTAGCCAGTCGCCGCAAAAGGTTGCGGCGGTTTCGGCTGTGCTGGTTGCGGTTTTTTACTCGGGGCTGGCCGGTTTTTCGGTGCCTACCCAGCGTTCCGTGGTCATGTTGGCTATTGCGATGACCGCCATAATTCTGCAACGCAACTCTCGCCCTTTTAATACCTTGTCCATCGCGCTGTTCGCGGTGTTGATACTTGATCCGTTAGCGGTTTTAGCGGCGGGATTCTGGTTGTCATTTCTCGCCGTGAGCCTGATTGTTTATGCCGTTTCCGACCGCTTAGGCAGGCTGGGGCATATTTGGAGCGCGATAAAATTACACTGGGTCACGTCGATAGGCTTGTCACCCTTGCTGTTGTTGTTTTTCCAACAGGTTTCATTGATTGCCCCATTGGCTAATCTGGTCGCCGTGCCGGTCATCAGTTTGCTGGTTGTGCCGTTGTCGTTGCTGGCCGTTATTGTCATGTTTATTTCATCAACGCTGGCTGGCAAGCTGTTCTATTTGGTGGACTACGTGCTGCAAGGGTTATGGTGGTGGTTGGCGCATTTGGCAGAAATCCCGATGGCCTCGATCAATCATGCGCCACCTTCGTATTGGGCATTGCTTTTCGCTGTACCGGGTGTGCTGCTGATGCTTGCCCCGGTCGGTATTCCGGCGCGGTGGTTAAGTCTGGTGATGTTTTTGCCGCTGGTGTTTACCGATGCCAAGCAACCCGAAACCGGCGACATCAACATGACCCTGCTGGATGTCGGGCAAGGCTTGTCTGCGGTCGTGCAAACCACACATCATCTGCTGGTTTACGATACCGGTGCTAAATTCTCTGAGCAAAGTGATATGGGGCAAAGTGTGTTGCTGCCTTTTTTGCGCTCGCAAGGCATAACAAAAATCGACGGCTTAATCATCAGTCACGGCGATAACGATCATATTGGTGGCGCGGCATCGTTATTGCGCGGCATGAATACTGAACAAGTGCTGACCAGCGTTCCTCAAAAATTAAGCGAATATGCGCCGATTTACTGTGTAGCTGGTCAATCGTGGTCATGGGATGAGGTCAAGTTCACCATGCTGTCGCCAAAGCAGCCGTTTGTATCGGAAAACGACAATTCCTGCGTACTGAAAATCCAGTCGAAATATGGCACGGTCTTGTTGGCAGGCGACATCGAGGCTGCCGCAGAATCCTGGCTGGTCGAGACCTACGGCGGGGCGTTAAAAGCGGATGTGCTGGTTGCGCCGCATCACGGCAGCAAGACTTCATCGACAGCCGGGTTTTTGCAGGCCGTGCAACCTGGTTATGTGCTGATTCCGGCGGGTTACCGGAATCAATTCGGCCATCCGCATAAGGATGTCTTGGCGCGCTATCGGCAAGTTAATGCAACATGGCTGAACAGCGCAGATAGCGGCGCTATTACCGTTAATGTTGAAAATAACGCTTGGGTAGTGCACGGGATGCGTCAGACGAAAAGCAAATATTGGAATGCTAAATAAACCGGCGAGGCATAACATCCCTTCATCATTCCCACGCTCCGCGTGGGAATGCAGGTTGAACCGCTCCGCAGTTCGGGGCACTGGAGCGTTACCGCCATATCTGGGTTCCCAAGCTGGAGCTTGGGAACCAGCGCTTCAGAAAATTTGTTTCAGCCTATTTTTCGTTAAGACTGGAAACAGTGGTTTGAATTTTCCTTGTCAAAGACGCAATCCCGCGTTGGGTCACTTTTTCATGGTTGCCTTTTAGTTCGATGTCATAGCGGGCAACGGCTGCCTGCTTTTTAACGTCGATCAAATAAACCCATAAATAAGAAAACAGAAAACTGGGTTTGCTATGCTGGCTGACGATTATCCAGTCTGCGCCGAGCTGTCGGCCTAATTGAGCCGCTAAGTCGTGAAAACGAAAGAGATAACCAAAGCTGTTATTTGCGGCTTTTTGCATGTCGGCGTCGACAGGAATAATCTCGTAATTGTCTATTCGGCTTAATGCCTTGGTTAATAAGGGCACCATTGATGCGGTTCGTTGCTGTTCTGTCGGCGTATTGGGCAAGGAGGTGATGTCGTTTAGCTCGAAATCAAGCACGGCAATCCGCGTCGCGGCGCTGGCGGCATTGGATAGCAAGGCGCTAAAGACTAAGATGAGGAGAGCTAATTTATTGATGTTCATGGGCGATTCCTATATTTGCAGGGCAGTTGTCGATGATGCTAAATCGCGTTCCAGACCGTCGATACCATCTGCTAATGCCTGTTTTATAAAACAGGCTAATTCATCGCGTTGATTCTTGTCCACATCGATCTCGACAGTCCAGGCGATTTCACTGGAATCCGGGCCGATTTTGCAAACATCGACGGTTCCCAGATAATGATTGACTGGAAAAGGCGATTTGATGCGGTTGTACTGAAAACGCCTTGATTGATGATCGATAGACTCGATTCGATCGATAATTTCCTCGCCGGTTGTCAAGGTCATGATGCGCGTTGCACCCACGCCGCAGCCCGTCACTTGGCAAGCGGTAATCACCGGAAACCAGCGCTCAAGGCCGCCGATTTGAGCGATTGCCTGCCATGCTCTATCGCTGGTCAGGGCAATGATTTTGGTTACATTGACGGTTTCAATCATATCGAATCCTAATTTGGTTTGTTTAAGGTGGCTTGTGATGACTCGGCGTAATCGGATCATACTGTTCAAAGCCAACTTTGAACTCCGTCGGTACGCTTTCTGGAGTCCAAAGCTGGCTTTGGATGTTTTCAGGCGATCTAAATAAAGGGTGAGTCGTTACGGTGGCTTTAGCTTAGGCCGTCGGGGCTGTTTCGTAACCCGATATTTGCCCGCAAAACACGGGCAAATTGCCCGCGTGTCATGCAATGGCTTTTCAGCGGGGTTGCCGACCATTAGAATGCAATGTTCCGGGATTAACCCACACAGGCATACCATGAATCTACAACTGCATTTGCTGTATCGTATTGCGATGGTTGCCTTGCTGTGTTTGCTGGTGATTGCGTCCTATGCGCTGTACCAAAGCCACCGACAGGCCGAACAAACGACAAAGCAGATGGCCGATGGATTGGGCAAACAACTGGAGTCCCAGTTGATGCTGATCGAGGCTGGCATAGGCCAAATCAATCCGTTTCCCGATTTCGAATTATGGAAACAAACCGGCAGTCAGCCCGGCGTATGCGTCGCTTATGCGGCGACCGATAGTGCGATGTCGCACAGTGTTTGCACCGGGGCAAAACCGATAGAGGCCGATTGGCCCGCAGGCTTTGAAACAGTTTATCGGCGGATTTTTAACCCCGGTTGGCAAGCGGTGCGCTCGATTGTGTCGCGTGGCCGGATTTACGGCTCGTTAACGGTGACGCCTAGCGCCGAGCTGGAAATAGCGGAAGCCTGGAATAAAACCCGCAGCCTGATGGCGCTGTCCACTGTTACTGTTTTGGCGGTGTGCCTGCTGGTCTACCTGAGTATCAGCAGGGCTTTGAGACCGGCGCAAACCATAGTCGCCGGTTTGGAAGACATGGAGGCAGGTCATTTGGCTTACCGTCTGCCGTCGTTTGAACTGAACGAATGGCAGCGTATTGCCGCAGCTGTCAACCAACTGGCGGCGAGTCAGCAACAACTGCTGGAAGAGCGGCAAAAGCTGGTCGTGAAATTAATCAATCTTCAGGAAGAAGAACGGCGTTATTTGGCTAGGGAGTTGCACGATGAGTTCGGCCAATGTCTGGCGGCTATCAATGCTGTTGCTGCGGCGATCAAGCAAACGGCGGCACAGCAATGTCCTGACTTGATCGATGAAGCTGACCACATCAGCCGCATTACCGCGCATATGCTGGACGGCGTGCGCGACTTGCTTGGTCGGTTGCGCCCGGCTGAGTTCGACGAATTAGGCTTGACTGCCAGTCTCAACAGTCTGGTAGCAGGTTGGAATAGTCGTGGCGGCGGCAAGACCCGCTATCGTTTGAGTATCAACGGCGATTGCGCAGCATTGCGGGAAGCGCAGGCGGTAACGTTGTTTCGGATCGCCCAAGAGTGTTTGACCAATATCGCCAAGCATGCGGTGGCATCCAGCGTCAGTATTTGCCTGGCCATCAGCCCGGAGGCGGCAATTTTGATAGTCGAAGACGATGGCATCGCCACGGAATTACCATTTGCCGATGCCGCCGGTATCGGTTTATTAGGCATCCGCGAACGCGTTGCCGCGTTGCACGGACAACTGAGCTTGGCGATTGCAGAGCCTCACGGCCTGATCGTTGAAGTCCGGTTGCCGATGACTGCGATTATTGAGGCAAGCACATGATCAGTATTTTACTGGTCGACGACCACGCCATCGTCCGCGAAGGTTACCGCGCATTACTGGCAAAACAGCCCGATTTGCAACTGGTTGCGGAAGCGGGCGATAGCGCAGAGGCCTATCAGTTGTTTAAGGAGTTCGAACCGGATCTGCTGATTACAGATATTTCCTTGCCCGGCAGCAGCGGCCTGGAGCTGATTGCCCGCATTAAACAGCGCCGTGCCGACGCCAAAATCCTGGTGTTCAGCATGCATCAAAATCCCGGCTTTGCTGCGCAGGCCATGCGAGCCGGTGCCTTGGGCTACGTGACCAAAAGCAGTCCGCCCGAGGAGTTGTTACGGGCGATATACGAGGTGTATGTCGGCCGACACACGTTGAGCGCCGACATTGCCCAGGCCTTGGCTCTGGAAAAACTAGGCAGCGAGCGCATCGCGCTGGAGACTTTGACGGTGCGGGAATTCGAGATACTGCGTTTGCTGGTTGACGGGCGAAGCAATGACGAAATTGCCCAAATTCTTAGCATCAGTCCGAAAACCGTTTGCAATTGCCATTATTTGATCAAAGGCAAGCTTGGCGTTGCCAGCGATATTGAATTGACGCGATTGGCGATTAAATTGAATGTGCTGGATCTTTTGGAGTTGTCTGCCCCAGCCGATTTTTTCTCGCAAGGCTGATGGAGCTTAGGCTGTTGTTACCGGCGACGTTGCGATCAACGTATTTAATCGTTTAATAATTACCAACGTCTTTACTACGTAATTAAATAGGACTAGAATAGTCCTCAATTAATAGGGGCAAGTATGTTACGTCTGAGTAAATTAACCGATTATGCAACGGTCATCTTGAGTTTTATGGCCAAAGACAAAACGCAGGTGCTTGCGGCCATGGAAATAGCGTCGATGACCGGCATTGCTCAACCTACGGTCAGTAAAATCCTGAAACTGTTGGTTAACGCTAACGTGTTGATTTCGACGCGCGGGGCCAAGGGCGGATATGCCTTAGCCAGGACGCCGGAAGAAATCAGCGTTGCGGCTGTTATCAGCGCGCTGGAAGGGCCGATTGCGCTGACCGAGTGCAGCATTTCCCATCAGGGCTGCGAGCAGGCTTCGGGCTGCGATATTCGTGGTAACTGGGGCTTGATTAACCAGACCATCCATAACGCATTAGAGTCGGTGACCTTGGCCGATTTAACCAGACCTGCTGCTGTGCCGGAAGAGGTGTTTGTTCCGGTCGCCAGTTTATATAGGTAGCAAAATTTATGTCAGCAAGCGAACAAGAAATCAAGAATCTGATCGGTAAGGAATACAAGCAGGGCTTTGTGACTGTATTGGAAACCGACACTTTCCCGCCCGGATTGGATGAAGCTGTTATTCATAAACTGTCGAAGGTCAAGAATGAGCCTGAGTTTATGTTGGAATACCGGCTCAAAGCGTTCCGTCATTGGCAGACCATGAAGACGCCCCATTGGGCGTTCGTCAAGTTTGATCCCATCGACTATCAGGCGATCAGTTACTATTCAGCGCCTAAACGCAAGGAAGACGGCCCCAAAAGCCTGGATGAAATCGACCCGCAAGTATTGGAAGCCTACAAAAAACTGGGCATTCCGCTGGATGAACAGGAGCGTTTGGCCGGTGTTGCGGTCGATGCGGTTTTTGACAGCGTGTCGGTAGCGACTACCTTTAAAGGCAAGCTGAAAGAAGCGGGCGTTATATTTTGCCCGATTTCAGAAGCCTTGCGCGATCACCCTGAATTGATTAAGCAATATTTGGGCTCGGTCGTGCCGCATACCGACAATTTCTTTGCCGCTTTAAATGCAGCCGTATTTACCGACGGCTCGTTCGTTTATATTCCCAAAGGCGTGCGTTGCCCTATGGAGTTGTCGACCTATTTCAGGATCAACGCCGCCAATACCGGGCAGTTTGAGCGGACTTTGATTATCGCCGATGAAGGCAGTCACGTCAGTTACCTGGAGGGCTGCACCGCGCCGATGCGCGATGAAAATCAGCTGCATGCGGCGGTGGTTGAGTTGATAGCGCTGAAAGATGCGACCATCAAATACTCTACCGTGCAAAACTGGTATCCCGGCGATAAAGAGGGCAAGGGCGGCATCTATAACTTTGTGACCAAGCGCGCCGATTGCCGCGGCGAGAATTCCAAAGTGTCATGGACGCAGGTGGAAACCGGCTCGGCGATTACCTGGAAATATCCAAGCTGCATCCTGACCGGCGACAATTCCACCGGTGAATTCTATTCAGTGGCGCTGACCAATAATTATCAGCAGGCCGATACCGGCACCAAGATGATCCATATCGGCAAAAACACCAGCAGCACCATTATTTCCAAAGGCATTTCGGCAGGCAAGGCGCAGAACACGTATCGTGGTTTGGTCAAGGTGTTAAAAAGCGCGGAAAACGCCCGTAACTATACCCAGTGCGATTCCCTGTTAATCGGCGATAAATGCGGCGCGCACACCTTCCCTTATGTGGAAGTCAGGCAGCCGTCGGCCCAGGTTGAACATGAAGCGACGACGTCCAAGATCAGCGAAGACCAGTTGTTCTTTTGCCAGCAACGCGGACTGTCCGCGGAAGACGCCGTATCGATGATCGTCAACGGCTTTTGCAAGGAAGTGTTCAGGGAGCTGCCGATGGAGTTTGCGGTGGAGGCTCAGGCGTTGTTGGGGTTGAGTTTGGAAGGTTCGGTAGGTTAATTTATTGGAGTCAAGATCATGGAATTAAAAAGGCAATATATTGTTGATGAAGACAATCATAAAGTTGCGGTACAGCTTGATATTGATACTTTCGAGAAAATTGAAGATGTTCTGGAGAATTACGCGTTAGTTCAGCTTATTAATGCGGATGAAAGTGAAGTACTGGGTATTGAAGACGCAAAGAAATACTATGCGACTCTGGATAAAGTTTGATGGAAGTCAAGTACAGTAAAAAATTCTTAAAACAATTGGCAGCGGTTCCAAGTGATATTCAGTCAAAGATTGAAAGTTTTGTATTTGATGAATTGGTTTCAACCTCATCCATTTATGAAATGGGGAAAGTTGAAAAAATGAAAGGCTATGATGGTTTTTATAAAGTCAGGTTTGGTAATTACCGTCTGGGTTTAGTGCTTGAAAATGAAATAATTACTGTAAAAGCCGTCATGCATAGAAGAGAAATCTATAAATTTTTTCCGTAGGTTGAGTTACGACTGCATGGATGCAGGAGGTAGAGCAATGCAGGAGCGATTGCCGAGCAGTAGCGTAACTCGACAAAGAATTAAAATACAATCAGGTAAAAACAACATGCTCAGCATAAAAAATCTTCACGTCAGCGTTGGCGACAAGCCCATTCTTAAAGGCATTAACCTTGAGATTAAAGCCGGTGAAATCCACGCAATTATGGGGCCGAACGGTTCCGGTAAAAGCACCTTGTCGCATGTGCTGTCAGGCAAGGGCGGTTATACCGTGACCGAAGGCTCGGCGACTTATCAGGGCAAGGATTTGCTGGAGATGGCTCCTGAAATCAGGGCAAGGGAAGGCGTGTTTTTAGCGTTCCAGTATCCGGTGGAAATTCCCGGCGTCAGCAATATTTACTTGTTGAAAGCGGCGCTGAACTCCATACGCAAACATAATGGGCAGCCTGAAGTTGATGCGATGGATTTTTTAACGCTGGTTAAAGATAAAGTGCGTTTGCTGGAAATGGATGAGAAATTTCTTTACCGTGCGGTTAACGAAGGCTTCTCCGGCGGCGAAAAGAAACGTAATGAAATCCTGCAAATGGCTATCTTGGAACCCAAGCTGTGCATACTGGATGAAACCGATTCCGGCCTGGATATAGACGCTTTAAAAATCGTCTCGGAAGGCGTTAATTCCTTGCGATCACCGGATCGTTCTTTTGTGATGGTGACGCATTACCAGCGCTTGCTTAACTATATCAAACCGGATTTTGTCCACGTCTTGGCGCACGGACAGATCGTCAAATCCGGCGGTGCCGAGCTGGCACTGGAGCTGGAAGAAAAAGGCTACAGTTGGGTTGAAGAGGCGGCAGCGTAATGACGACGGCAACAGCAAGCCGTTATGCGGCTGAATATCAAACGATAGCTCCAGTATTGCCGGGGCAAGCATTGCCTTGGTTGAAGGCGTTAAGGGCTGAGGCATTGATGGCATTTTCAGCGCACGGCTTCCCATCGCCGCGTGAAGAAGAATGGCGATACACTAATGTGTCCGGCATTGAGAAGAAACTGTTTGCACCTTCGATAAATTTAACTGCCGGTGATGTCAATTCCGAATGGTTGAAAGCTTACCTACTGGAAGATGCTTGGGTCTTGGTTTTAGTGAACGGCCATTTTTCGGCAGAGCTTTCGGTTTTAGACGGTCTGCCCGATTCTGTTTCAGTGATGGGCATGGCTGATGCGTTGGCAAAACAGCCGGACACAGTGGAAAAATATCTGGGCACAGCTGCTGATCAATCAGAGCACAGCTTCATTGCTTTCAATACCGCATGGTTTACCGACGGCTTGTTTGTGCATGTACCGGCAAAGCTGGTTTTAGACAGGCCGATACAGTTGCTGCACATTGTCACCGGGGCCGATGCAATGGCGACGACCCGCAATGTCATTATTGCCGACGAAATGGCCGAAGTTAAGGTGATAGAAACGTTCGTCGGCATGGGTATCGCCAGGGATGGTGTGTATGCCGTGAGCCAGTCGGGAACTGGCGCGGCGAACGCCTATTTAACCGCCGCAGTCACCGAGGTTTTTGTTGGAGCTTGTGCCGATGTGACGCTGTATAAAATGCAATGCGAGTCTGAAAAAGCCTATCATTTTGGCGGCAGCTACATTAAACAGGCTCGGGATGCCCGGTTTACGCATCATAATTTTGCCTTTGGCGGATTACTGGCGCGCAGCGATATTCATGTCGATCTGGATCACGCATCGGAGTGCGAACTGAATGGTTTGTACTTGGGCGTCAAGCGCCAACATATCGACAACCATACCCGCATCAATCACTTGAAGCCTTATGCAATCAGCCGCGAGCTGTACAAAGGCGTGCTGGATGACAGGGCCAGAGGCGTGTTTCAAGGGCGGGTGATTGTGGCTGTTGATGCACAGAAAACCGATTCGCAAATGAATAACCGCAATCTGCTGCTATCGGATGATGCCGAAGTGGATACCAAGCCGCAACTGGAAATTTATGCCGATGACGTCAAATGCGGACATGGTGTGACGGTGGGCCAGCTGGATGAAAAATCCATTTTCTACCTGCAATCACGCTGCGTTGATGAAGAAACCGCGCGTAACATGCTGACCTTTGCTTTTGCCAATGAAATGGTCGATAAGGTTAAAATTAAAAGCTTACACGATAAGGTTTTAGAACAAGTGTTAGCGCGCTTCCCGCAGGAAGGCGTGAACAAAGAATGGCTATAAAATATCGGCAATATTAATGGTGATCTGAT
>CAMAUL010000034.1 GCA_945861405.1 Candidatus Methylobacter oryzae
GTCGCAATCATGCCCAATGATACAGTTGAATACCCTGCCGATTCTTTCGACAATATGAAAAAACTGTCCGAGCAATTAGGTTTTAGTTTTCCTTATTTGCTGGACGAAACGCAGCAGGTCGCCAAGGCTTACGGCGCTATCTGTACGCCGGATTTTTTTGGCTATAATGCCGACTACGAACTGCAATACCGCGGACGGCTGGATGCCAGTCGCAAGGAAACCGCACCGGAACACACCAAGCGGGAATTATTCGAGGCAATGAAACTGATTGCCGAAACCGGCCACGGCCCCAAAGAGCAAATCAACAGCATCGGCTGCTCGATCAAATGGAAGCAGGATTAACCAAACAGGCATTGTCCAGGAAAGGCACGAAAACCAAAAGTAGGCGACACGAAAAATAGCAACTACCCTAGCCACTTTCGTACAAACGTACTGATTGTTCAAAGCCAGCTTTGAACTCCGGCATCCACAATTTCTGGAGTCCAAAGCTGGCTTTGGACAATTCAATTCAGGCCTTGCCTACATGGATGTTTGTGCCGTTACGAAAAATATAAAATTTTCGTGCTTTTCGTGCCTTTCGTGGACAATCTGCTTTTTTAAAATTAAACAATTCACCCACAACAATGAGAACAAAATATGTCAATTAAGAGAATGGTAGATCTGGACTTGTCAGGCAAACGGGTGTTAATCCGTCAGGATCTGAATGTACCGGTAAAAAACGGCCAAGTGACCAGCGATATTCGCATCCAAGCCAGCGTACCGACGATTGAAAAAGCTCTGGCTGCGGGCGCGGCGGTCATGCTGATGTCGCATCTGGGTCGCCCGGTCGAAGGCCAATACGACGAAGAATCTTCGCTGAAACCGGTCGCCGAACGCTTATCCGAATTGCTCGGCAAACCGGTCAGGCTGGAAAAGGACTGGATCGACGGCATCACCATCCAGCCGGGCGAAGTCGTGCTGTGCGAAAACGTGCGTTTTAATGCCGGTGAAGGCAAAAATGACGATGATCTGGGCAAGAAAATGGCGGCTCTTTGCGACGTGTTTGTGATGGATGCTTTCGGCACCGCGCACCGGGCGCAGTCTTCAACCCATAGCGTGGCTAAATTCGCACCGATTGCTTGCGCAGGCCCGCTGTTGTCCAGCGAACTGGACGCGCTGGGCAAAGCCCTGGAAACACCGGCCAAACCGTTGGTTGCCATCGTTGGCGGCTCTAAAGTATCGACTAAATTAACGGTATTAAAATCACTGTCGGAAAAAGTCGATCAGTTAATCGTCGGCGGCGGCATTGCCAACACTTTTATTGCGGCCATGGGTTTCCCGGTCGGCAAATCGCTGTATGAAGCAGACCTGCTTGATGAAGCCAAACGACTGATTGCCGCTGCCAAAAGCAACGGTTCCGACATTCCGATCCCAGTTGACGTGGTTTGCGCGAAAGAATTTTCAGAAACCGCCGTCGCTACCGTTAAAAAAGTCGCAGATGTCGAAGCGGATGACATGATTATGGATATAGGGCCAGAAACTGCAAAACAGTACGCCGAGATATTAAAAACCGCCGGCACTATCGTCTGGAACGGCCCAGTCGGCGTCTTTGAATTCGACCAGTTCGGCGGCGGCACCAAAGCACTGGCGACAGCAATTGCCGAAAGCAAAGCCTTCTCAATAGCAGGCGGCGGCGATACCTTAGCAGCTATCGACAAATACGGCATTAACGATGACGTGTCTTACACCTCGACCGGCGGCGGCGCATTCCTTGAATTTCTTGAAGGCAAAGAACTTCCGGCTGTTTCTGTGTTAAAATCACGCAGTTAAGAAAAACTGGTAACTATTCAGCGGTTATTAAGATGGAACGCTGATGACGCAGATGATTATGATTAAATAAGATTTTTTTGAGTTTCCCTAAAAAATCAGTTGATCGCCGTTTTAAAATTATCTGCGTTCATCATAACCATCAGCGTCATCTGCGTTCTATTTGACAGTTGGATAGTTACGGAAATCAAACTACAACACATCAGGATTAAAAATGGCCAGAGTCACTATCGAAGATTGTTTAGAACATGTTGAAAACCGCTTCAAGCTGGTTTTATTAGCCAGCACCCGGGCGCGCCAACTGAGCCACGGGGCGACTGAGTTCGTCCCACGCGGCAAAGACAAAGATACGGTTGTCGCCTTACGCGAAATCGCCGCAGGCCACGTCACGACTGAAAACGTTGCCCTACTGCACCGTGTCGGCGAAGCTCATGAGCACCAGCATCAACATAACCCGATGTTCTGATTTGTAGAGCCTATGCTTGAAATAGCCGACACGATCGAGCTGGAACGCCCCGAAGATAAACTGATCCGGCGTTTATGCGCGACCTTGTCCGGCTATCTGGATCAAACTCAAATCGACCAGTGCGTCCAAGCTTATGAAGTGGGCGCGGCCGCTCATGCCGGTCAATTCCGTAAAAGCGGCGAAGCCTATATTTGCCACCCCGTCTCGGTCGCGATCAGTCTTGCCGAAATGCGCATGGACGCCAACAGCATCATGGCCGCCATCCTGCATGACGTTATTGAAGACACCCCGGTCAGCAAAAAACAACTGGCCGCCCAGTTCGGCGCAGAAGTCGCGGAGCTGGTTGACGGAGTCACCAAATTAACCAAAATCGACAGTAAATCACACGCCGAAACCCAAGCGGAAAATGTCCGTAAAATGTTTCTGGCCATGGCTAAGGATTTGCGCGTCATCATCGTCAAGCTGGCCGACCGGCTGCATAACATGCAGACCCTCGGCGTCATACCCGCTGCAAAAAAACGCCGCATTGCCCGCGAAACGCTGGACATATACGCCCCAATCGCCAATCGCTTAGGCATGAACAATATCCGTCTAAAACTCGAAGCGCTGAGTTTTGAAGCGATGTACCCGATGCGCCACGCGGTGTTAAACAATGCGGTAAAGAAAGCGCGAGGCAACCGACGCAAGATCGTCGACATCATAGAAAGCACGATCAAAAACCGTCTGGAACAAGCCGCTATAAACTGCGACGTGGCAGGCCGGGAAAAAAATCTCTACAGCATTTACAAGAAAATGCTCAACAAAAAGATTTCCCTGGCCGATGTGTTCGATGTCTATGCGTTCAGGATTTTTTGCGATGATGTCGATACCTGTTACCGCGTCTTGGGCGTCATGCACAACCTGTACAAGCCGATACCCGGACGCTTCAAAGATTATATCGCCCTGCCCAAAGCCAATGGCTACCAATCCCTGCACTCGATATTGATGGGCCCCTACGGCGTGCCCATCGAGATACAGATCAGAACGCATGAAATGCACCGCATGTCGGAATCGGGCATTGCCGCGCACTGGCTGTATAAAACCGATGACGATAAAACCGAGAAATTCCAGGATCGCGCCAACGAGTGGCTGAGGGATTTGCTGGAAATCCAAAAATCCGCCGGGGATTCGCTGGAATTTATCGACAACCTGAAGGTGGATTTGTTCCCTCAGGAAGTCTTTGTGTTCACCCCCCAGGGCTCCATTATTAAACTGCCGCGCGGCGCGACCATTATCGACTTTGCCTACGCAGTACATACCGACCTGGGCAATGCCTGCGTTTCGGCCAGAATCGACAAGCAGCTGGTGCCATTGCAAACCAAGCTGGAAAACGGCGTCACCGTCGAAGTCATTACCGCTACGTGGGCCAGACCCAACCCGCTCTGGCTCAATTATGTGATCACCGCTAAAGCCCGTTCCGGTATCCGCAATTATCTTAAACATTTTAAACAGCAGGAAGCCATTGACCTGGGTCGCCGTTTACTGGAAAAAGAACTGCTGGCCATGCATTTGCACCTGGAAAACATCGACGAAACCAAAATACAAGCCTTGCTCCAAGTCATGTCCAAACAATCGCTGGATGAATTGCTTGAAGACATCGGCTTGGGCAACACCATGCCGTTTTTAATCGCCAAACGCATCGCCCAGGATGATATTAACGCCACCGTCAAACTGGACAGCGACCAAGCCCAAAAAAACCCGCTAATCATCAAAGGCACGGAGGGGATGGTCATTACCCTGGCAAAATGTTGCAGGCCGATTCCCGGCGATTCGATTATCGGCTACTTCAACCCCGGCAAAGGCATCGTCGTGCATCACCACGAATGCCGCAACAGCAGTGTGGTTAGGAAAAAACAAACCAACTGGCTGGATGTCGAATGGAGTTCGGATGCCGTCGGCGACTTCCCCGTTGAAATCCGCATCGAAGTGCTCAACCAGCGCGGCTCGCTGGCGACCATCGCCTCAACCATTTCCGAACTCAACTCCAATATTGAGAACGTCACCGTCGTCGACCAGGATGACCGCATTTGCGTCGATCTAATCACCTTGACCGTCAAAGACCGCGTGCATTTAGCCAAAATCATGCGCCGCCTGAAAGAGTTATCGATAGTCTTAAAACTTACCCGTGTTAAAGCCTAAAGGATCCACCATGAGCAGACAAGTCATTCAGACCGATAAAGCGCCTAAAGCCATCGGCACCTATTCGCAGGCGGTCAGGGTTGGCCGCACGGTTTATCTTTCAGGACAAATCCCGTTGGTGCCTGAAACGATGACTATCATCGAAGGTGATATAAGCGCGCAAATCACCCAGGTTTTCGACAATCTGCAAGCAGTTGCAGAGGCTTCGGGCGGCGATTTTTCGGACATCGTAAAATTAAATGTTTTCTTGACCGATCTGGCGCATTTCCCGATAGTCAACGAAATCATGGGGCGTTATTTCCAGCCCCCCTACCCTGCACGCGCCGCTATCGGCGTTGCTGCGTTGCCTAAAGCCGCCGAGGTGGAAATGGATGCGATCATGGTGCTAAAGCCGCAGGAATATCCGGCTTCTTAATGGAACACGGATGCCACTGATAAGACGGATTTACACGGATTTTATTATTTCTGCACTTTACCCTAAGCTTCCGCTTGGAAATTAGCCAACATCAGGCCTGTAATATTTTTATGAAAAAGCGCCGTTTTATCTGTGTTAATCCGCCAAAATCCGTGTCATCCGTGTTCCATTTTTTAAACTACTAAATTAAGTAGTTGTATGACAAATCCGAACACCCTGAATCAACCAGTCGGCATATTGCACGGGATAGGCGCTCAAACCGTAAACCGTCTGCAAAAACTCGGCCTTTGCGTCATTCAGGATTTGATTTTCCACCTGCCCCTGCGTTACGAAGACAGAACCCGCGTTTATCGGATCGGCTCGCTAAGACCCGGCATGACCGTACTGATCAGCGGCACAGTTGAATTTATCGACGTATTGCCCAGAGGCCGAAAAGGCTTGGTCTGCCGTATCAGCGACGGCAGCGGCTTTATCAACCTGAAGTTCTTCCACTTTACCGCCAGTCAGCACAACGCGTTGAGACCCGGCACAGCTATCAGCTGTTTTGCCGAAGTGCGCTACGGCTTTGCCGGGTTGGAAATGGTGCATCCCGAATACAAAGTCATCGCCAATCCTGACGACTGCATTACCGAAACCCGCTTGACCCCGGTTTATCCGCTGACCGAAGGCCTCAGCCAGAATGTCGTACGCAAAGCGGTCAAGCAGGCTTTAGATCTGTGCGCTCAGGAACCCGAGCTGCTGACCGACTGGATACCCGAGCCGGTCTTAAAGCAATACCGTTACCCTAGTCTCGCCGATGCGATTCAAACCCTACACGCGCCGGACGAGTCGGTGACTGTGGAAGCCTTGCAAAACGGCAGCGTACCCGCGCTAAAACGGCTGGCTTTTGAAGAACTGCTGGCGCATTTTTTAGTGTTAAGAACTACCCGAAATAAAACCAAAGCATGGCTAGCGCCCTCGTTCTTCGAAACGGCAACCGGCAACAGCGCCGCAGAGCATTTCATCCGCTCGCTGCCGTTTAAACTGACTGGCGCACAGCAACGGGTGATTGCAGAAATTGAAACCGATTGCCGCAAACCTCACCCGATGATGCGGCTGGTGCAGGGCGATGTCGGCTCCGGTAAAACCGTAGTCTCCGCCTACGCGGCATTACTGGCGTTAAGCGCAGGCTATCAGGTTGCTGTGATGGCACCGACCGAGTTGCTGGCGGAACAACATTTCCGCAATTTCAGCGGCTGGTTTGAAGGCTTCCAAATCCAGGTGGTTTACCTGACAGGGCAACTCAAAGGCAACGCCAGAAAAGAAGTTTTACAATCGCTGGAGAACGGCACGGCTGGCATCGTCATCGGCACCCATGCCTTGTTTCAGGACAGCGTGAACTTTCACCGCCTCGGCCTGATTATTATCGATGAGCAACACCGTTTCGGCGTCCATCAGCGTCTGGCGCTCAGGGAAAAAGGCCAACAGGGCGGCGTCAGGCCGCACCAGTTGGTCATGACCGCCACGCCGATCCCGCGCACCCTGGCCATGCTGCAATATTCCGACCTGGACATATCCATTATCGACGAGTTGCCGCCGGGCAGAAAACCCATCGTCACCAGCGTGATTCCCTCCGAGCGACGCGCCGATGTAATCGACCGGATCAATGGCTGGGTAGCGAAGAAACGACAAGTCTATTGGGTCTGTACGCTGATTGAAGAATCGGAAGTTTTGCAATGCGAGGCGGCGGAAAAAACCGCCCAAACGCTGACCCAGGCTTTGCCGAATGTACGCGTTGCACTGATACACGGGCGCATGAAGTCTTCCGAAAAAGACACCGTGATGCAGGATTTCAAAAACCACCGGATTGATTTACTGGTCGCGACGACCGTCATCGAAGTCGGCGTCGATGTCCCCAATGCCGGTTTGATGATCATCGAAAACCCGGAACGCTTAGGCCTGTCCCAATTACACCAATTGCGCGGCCGGGTCGGTCGTGGCAATGACGACAGCTATTGCCTGCTGATGTACCAAGCGCCGCTGTCCGATACCGCCCGCCATCGTCTGGGCGTTTTGCGGGACAGCAACGACGGCTTTGTCATTGCCGAAAAAGACCTGGAACTGCGCGGCCCCGGCGAGGTCATGGGCACCAGGCAGACCGGGCAAATGCATTTTAAGATTGCCGATTTGGCCAGGGATGCCGATTTACTGGATACCGTTCAACAGATTGGCGACGATTTTTTCACCCATTCGCCCCAAGCCATACAGCCCCTGTGCGACCGCTGGCTGGGCGCATCTACCGAATATTCCGAGGTTTAAGTCGTTGTCCAGCAAAAGCTTTTTATTTAACCGGGAACCCTTGTGGCGTGAGAACCGCCTAGGCACCCGCCATACCCTGCCTGAAAGCGTCCAGTCCTGGGTCTATGAACCCGGATCGCTGACCCAGCGCCTGCGCGATTATTACGGCGATGCGGTTGGCGTTAAAATCCTGCTGCAACGATGGAATACGCCGTTCTTAAGCGAACGCAAACTGCTGAATTTGCCCGAAAACAAGTACAGCCTGATCCGCGAAGTATTGCTCCACGCCGACGGCAAGCCGCTGATTTTAGCCCGAACCATCATCCCGGCAAGCACGATCAAAGTGGCTAAAAGTAACCTGGCACATCTGGGCAATCGCCCGCTGGGGGAAGTGATTTTTTCCTATCCAAAACTCGAACGCATCGAAATGGATGTCACCCTGATTAACCCGCCGACCTGGACGCAGTCTGCGATAGCTGAAGGCCATATCGACCAGCCGATCTGGGGCAGAAGAACCGTCTATGCTATTGCACACCGGCAAATGCTGGTCAGTGAGTTTTTTTTACCGGGGGTTTTGGAGGTTGGATAAGGAGCCTGTCCATCGGGCTTTCAGGAGTGCAAGCTTTGCTTGCGCAGCAGGCGAAGCCTGCACTCCAACCACGCCTCGCTTAATACACATTACGAGCTGACCATGTTAAAACGCCATAAACATCGCCCCGCACACCTTCTGCTAGATAACACCAGCTACTTCATAACCGGCAGTATTTATCTAAAACGCCACCTATTAAACGATCAACTTAAAGAACAGTTGACCGTTTTGTTGCAACAAATGTTTACCGAGTTTTCCTGGACACTGGAACATTGGGTGGTGCTGAATAATCACTACCATCTGATGGCGTTTAGTCATAAAGGCGAGGATTTGCCGAAAATCATAGGTCGGGTGCATTATCAATCGGGGCGGTTAATCAGAAAAACTTATCCCTCTAAGTTACCGGCGTGGTGGAATTACTGGGATTATTGTCCGCGTGATGAAAAAGACTATTTAATTCACCTTAACTACTTGCTAAACAATCCGGTAAAACATGGCTATACGAAAAATCTGGCTGATTATCCTTTTTCCAGTTTTCATCAGCATATAGAGAAAGTTGGCCGAGAAACCTTGCGGCAGCAATTTAGCAATAACCCGAAATACCAATCCTTGATTCTGACCGAAGACGACTTTTAAATGTACGACGGGAGTGCAAGCTTTGCTTGCAAGGCAGGCGAAGCCTGCACTCCAGAACATGCGTCATTTGCGAATGGTACGTGATTCAGTGTACCGTGCGAGTCTTTTACATATGACTTCAAAATAGAATCGGTTTAATTAGTCCCTAGTCTACGGTGCCTGTATGAGTATAATTAAACTTTGGACGTAACATAACGTTCAATTAACTTTAACGTTATGCCATTAGAGGTGGTAATGCTGTTTACTGATGACTTTATTGAATCCCTCAAGGATGATCCTATTAAAGGCGCTCTTGAAATATGCCGGATTGCTTATATAGGATTGCCCTCCCTAATCAATTGTACTGGCTCCAATCACGAGAGATTAATAGAAGTTTGTGCATTATTAACTGAGTTAATCGAATCAAAACTACTCGCTGTTGATGGATCACCGCAATTTACATTGAGTGGAGTTATAACAGATGATTGCAAAAATATTATCGGTTTTGTAGAGCATGTAAACCAAAAGTGTAAATTGCAAGCATCACAGCTTGAGCTTCAATCCAAACGCTCAAAATTCAAGGCAACCTTGGGGACATCATTCTGTTACGAATTTTCCCAAGGTGATATGGATCGTGTTCAATTGCTGGTTAATCAGATTAGAGATTTGAGTGCGTCATCCGAAAACCTTGAAACAGATCATCAGCGCCGATTATTAATGCGTCTTGAAAAGCTGCAATCCGAATTACACAAGAGAATGCCTGATTTGGATCGTTTTTGGGGGCTGATAGGCGATGCTGGCGTAGTTCTTGGAAAGTTGGGAACTGATGCAAAACCGGTTGTTGACCGTGTCAAAGAAATTGCCGATATTGTTTGGCAAACTCAATCAAGAGCAGAGGAATTGCCTAGCGGAACAAGCCCACCTTTACTGGAAAATGATTCCTAAAATCAGGCCACAGACGACTTTTAAATGAACGACAGGAGTGCAAGCTCTGCTTGCAAAGCAGGCGAAGCCTGCACTCCAACACCCTCGGTCTACGCCGCATTCGCAATAACAATAGCCCGTTTCGGAGCTGGCAAGCCTTCGCAAGTCAGTTGCGGATTATCCGCATCCAGAAAATCTTTCAGCGAATGAAACGTCATCCATTCGGTAGTGCGCTGTTCTTCAACACTGGTTACGGTGACATCGACCAAGCGGATATTTTTAAATCCGCAGCGTTTTAACCAGCTGACCAAGGTATCGCAGCTGGGCAGGAACCAGACGTTGCGCATTCTGGCGTAACGGTCTTCCGGCAGCAAAACTTCACCCAGGCCGCCGTCGATAACCAGGGTTTCCAGCACCAGTTCGCCGCCGGGTTGCAGGCAGTCCCTTAATTCCATCAGATGATCGATAGGCGAACGGCGGTGGTACAGCACGCCCATCGAAAATACCGTGTCGAATGCTTTCAAACCATAAGGCATGTCTTCTATGCCCATCGGCAGGACGTAAACCGGCGCTTCGCCATACAGTTTTCTGACCAGCTGAAACTGCATCACGTTGAGCAGCATGGGGTCGATGCCGACCACCATCTTTGCACCGGCACCGAGCATCCGCCAGCAGTGATAACCGTTGCCGCAACCGACATCCAATACCAAGCGGTGTTCCAGCGGCGCGATATGGTTTTTGAGCCGGTTCCATTTCCAGTCCGAACGCCATTCGGTGTCGATCTGAATGCCGAACAAGTTGTACGGGCCTTTGCGCCAGGGATGCAGGGCTTTTAATTGGCTCTGTAGGGGCGACTTTAGTCGCTCTGGGCGACTAAAGTCGCCCCTACACTGTTCTTCGGTCAAATCATCCGCACAACCAATCTGCACCGCATCGGCATCCAGCACACGTTGCACGGTAGGCAATACCGGCACGCTATCGACCAGCGCCTGCCATTGCGCCAAATCGCCATGTTTGCTTTGATCGAAGCCTTGTTCCAGCTGTTGCGGCAGAATTTTGGCCCAGGCCTCGGCCTTGGCCTCGATCAGCGCATCGTATAAGGGTTGATAGTCGATCATTTCAGCGCGATGATCGAGGCGAAGTTGAAGTATTGAAACCAGACTTCGGCGCTGCCAAAGCCGACTTGCTGCAAGCGGTTTTGATGTTGGACAAAGGTTTCAGGTATCAGCACATTGTCCAGCGCCGTGCGTTTCTGGCTGATTTCCAGGTCGCTATAGCCTTGGGCTTTTTTAAAGGCATGATGCATTTGGGTCTGCAATTCCTGCTGCCGGTCGTCATCGAATTTGAGTTTTTCCGACAGGATCAAAATGCCGCCGGGCAACAGTCCCTGGTAAATTTTTTGCAGAAATTCACTTCGATCTCCCAACGGGATAAACTGAAGTGTGAAATTTAAGACCACCACCGAGGCATTCTCAATCGCTACCTCGCGAATGTCGGCGCACACGACATCGACTGCAACCTGGGCTTGGTCTTTTTGTAATATTTCCTGAAAGCGCGTCACCATCGCCGGTGAGTTATCGACGGCAATGATGCGGCAGTTTTCGGCTTCAATCTGGTGGCGCATGGATAAGGTTGCCGCACCCAAAGAGCATCCCAGATCGTAGCAGACGCTATGCTCGCGGGCAAAACGCCCAGCCAACAGACCTATCGCGGAAATAATTGCGTTATAACCGGGAACTGAGCGTTGAATCATGTCCGGGAAGACGCTAGCTACGGTTTCGTCAAATTTAAATGCGCCAACTTCGCCAATGGGGCTAGCATAAATGGAGTCTTTCGGGGAGTTCATGGCTTAATAAACAAAAACCGCGCTGGACGGGACAGACGGGGAATGAGCAGAAGGGCAACCAGCCGGTCGCCCCTACATCTGTTTTTTTTCAATGAATCAGGAATTCGCCGCCGGTTTTGCCGCCAACGCTTCGGCATTGCGTTTAACCAACCCTTCAATGACCGCATTTAACGAACCCTTGGTTTCAACTTCACTGGCAAAGGTGGAGCGGTAGTTGGTCACCAGACTCACGCCTTCAATCATAATATCGTAGGCCTTCCATTCGCCATCGCTGAGCAGCATCCGGTAACTGACGCCGATAGGCTGGATGCCTGGCTGTATCACTTCGGTTTTCACAACGACTTTTGTCGCGCCGTTTTCCATTTCCAGCGGCAGGAAACGGACTGACCAGTCTTTGAAATCCACGAAAGCGCGGGAATAGACTCTTACCAGCATTGTTTGGAATTCATGTTTAAACCGTGCGCGCTCGTCTGTAGTCGCCGTTTTCCAGATTTTTCCCAAGACTAATTCAGAAACCTTGTCGAAATCCGTATGCGGATAAATGACGTCATTAACGAACTGGTTAATCTTGGCAAAATCTTTGGTAAATGACTTATCTTGCATTTTATCCTGCATCTGCGCTGAAGCCATTTGTATCGCCTGTTGCGGAGGCAATAAATCATCCGCAACCGCTTGGCCAATAGGTATTAAACCGAGTAATGCAGCAACTAAACCGAATATTGCAACTTGTTTTGCTTTCATAAAAAACCTCTAAAATTAAACCAATGTCTGCTTTTTATCTTCATATATTAGCGTGGTGTTCCCTGATACAATAAACCGCATAAAAGCCAAGTCTTAATGACTTAGAGCAGTAATTTGACTATTCCCAACCCTTAGAACTAAGGATAAGATGACATATAATAACATCAATTTTCCTCAAACACGCATGAGAAGAATGCGTTATAACGATTTTTCCCGTCGTTTAATGCGCGAAAACCGGCTGTCTGTTGACGACCTGATTTACCCGATGTTCGTCACCGAAGGCTCTAATCAGCGGCAAGCTATTGCGTCCATGCCGGGAGTGGAAAGGCTCTCCCTGGACTTGCTGATTGAAGAAGCGCATCAGCTTTATAATCTCGGTATCCCTGCCATTGCGCTGTTTCCGGTAACCTCTGTCGATAAAAAATCGGAACAGGCTGCCGAAGCCTATAACCCTGACGGTTTGGCTCAGCGTAGCGTACGGGCTTTAAAAAAAGCTATCCCTGAATTGGGCATTATTACCGATGTCGCGCTAGACCCCTTTACCACCCACGGACAGGATGGACTGGTCAATGCCGAAGGCTACGTAATGAATGATGAAACCATTGGAGTATTGGTTCGGCAGGCGCTCTCCCATGCCGAAGCCGGAGCCGATATTGTAGCGCCGTCGGATATGATGGACGGTCGTATCGGTGCGATAAGGCAGGCGTTGGAAGCCAAAAACTATGTCAACACGCTGATACTCGCCTATTCCGCCAAATATGCCTCCAGCTTTTACGGCCCGTTTAGGGATGCAGTAGGTTCCGCCGGAATGCTCGGCAAAGGCAACAAATATAGCTATCAAATGGATCCTGCCAATTCCGATGAAGCCCTGCGCGAAATACAGCTGGATTTGCAGGAAGGCGCGGATATGGTCATGGTCAAGCCCGGCATGCCCTATCTGGATATTATCCGCCGGGTAAAAGACCAGTACGGAGTGCCGACATTTGCCTATCAGGTCAGCGGCGAATACGCGATGCTCAAAGCCGCTTCGATGAACGGTTGGCTGGATGAAAAACAAGTCGTAATGGAATCCCTGTTGGCTTTTAAACGGGCCGGTAGCGATGCCATTCTGACCTATTACGCCAAAGATGTAGCCATGTGGCTGCAAGAATAACAACAACTAAAGCGGAGCCTGTTTCATGTCAGAAGACATCCTAATCACCGAAAAAAGAAAGTTTCATATCGAGGAAGCCATTTTGGTTTTGCTGCTGATCCTGTCGCTGGTCGGCATCGGCATCATGGATTTTTCCCCCGCCGATGGTTACGGCTATTGGCTTATTATGATGTTGCTGTTTGGCCTGTTTGCACTAGTTATCGGCTGGTTACAATCCAAGCACCGTAGCGATGATTTCAAAGCTATCCTGCGCGAACAATCGATGCATTGGGCGACCTCGTTGCTGGTGGTTGGCGGCGCGTTCTTAATCCATCAGTCGGGACGGATAGCCGAGGAAGATGCCGGGCTGATTATCCTGCTGATATTATCGCTTTCGACGATACTGGACGGCCTGCGCGTAGGCTGGCGCTTTAGCTTGGTCGGGCTGTTCCTGGGCGTTGCCGCCGTGGTTTCCGTGTATACGCCGCACTTTCTTTGGGTAGAACTGGGCATCGCCATCTTGATTATTACGTCAACCATTGCCTGGGAATTATGGATGGAGAAAAAAGCGCAATCATGACTTCCATTGACCGCTACGCAGTGTTTGGTCATCCGATCAAACACAGCAAGTCGCCACGCATCCATCGGCTTTTTGCCGAACAAACCGGGCAAACGCTTGAATATACTGCGCAAGAAGTACCTGCAGAACAATTTGAAACTGCCGTTGCGCGGTTCTTTGCTGAGGGCGGCAAAGGCTTAAATTGCACCGTACCGCTGAAAGAACTCGCCTGGGCCTACGCCGACCATAAAACCGAACGCGCCCACTTAAGCAAGGCCGTCAACACGCTTGCGCTCCAGCCGGACGGTTCTATTTTAGGCGACAATACTGACGGTATCGGCTTGGCAACCGACTTGACCGTCAACCATGGCATCGCCTTATCGGGCATCCGCATCCTGATTTTGGGTGCCGGTGGCGCCAGCCGGGGCATCATACTGCCGATTCTTGAGCAAGTCCCACAGTCCCTGGTTATCGCCAACCGCACCGTGGATAAGGCCGTCAAACTGGCCGCTGAGTTTCACGGCAAAGGCCCTATCACCGGCTGCGGCTTTGATGATTTAGAAAACCGGCAGTTCGACTTGATTTTAAACGCGACCTCAGCCAGCTTGAGCGGTTCTGTGCCGCCACTGCCGACCGGTTTGTTAGCGACAGGTGGCAACTGTTACGACCTCGCCTACGGCAACGAACCGACGGCATTTGTGCGCTGGGGACTGGAAAATCATGCGGCAAAAAGCCTGGATGGACTGGGCATGCTGGTTGAACAGGCGGCGGAAGCTTTCTTTATCTGGCGTGGCGTTCGACCAAAAACTCGGCCTGTTATTGAACTATTGAATTCAGAGCGGCTATAGAAAACGGATGACACTGATTTGGACGGATGAACACTGATAAAACCTGATAATCACCGAATAGAATTATTAGGATAGCAAGCGCAGCTTCGGTTCTTTATAAAATCCGTTTAAATCCGTCCAAATCAGTGTCATCCGTGTGCTATTTATCTAACTGCTGAGTAGTTGCCTTTAAATATTCATTTTTCAACTGAATATACTGCCGCGACGAATATTCCAGAAATTCCTTTTCAGATTCCTTTAAAAGTCTGGCCTGTTTGGCTGGCACACCCACATAAAGATAACCGCTTTCCAGCTTTTTCCCCGGCGGAACCAGCGCCCCCGCCCCCAGCATCACATAATCTTCAAGCACGGCACCGTCCATGATAATCGCGCCTATCCCGATCAGGCAACAATCACCGACGGTACAGGCATGAACCACCGCCCTATGCCCGATAGTAACGCCTTTGCCTATCGTTAACGAATAGCCTTGAGCCGTATATTTACCGGCATGAGTGACGTGCAAGACCGAACCGTCCTGCACATTAGTGCCGTCGCCGATAGTGATGCGTTCTACATCGCCCCTGACCACCGTCATGGGCCATATCGAAACATCATCGCCCAAGGTCACGTCTCCAATCACCACGGCGCTGTCGTCTATAAAAACCGACTTGCCGATTTTAGGTTGTTTATCGTTAAAGTTCCTGACTGCCATGCTAACCTCGTTCAAGCACTGTTCAACTGGAGTCCAAAGCTGGCTTTGGCTGTTCAAAGCCAGCTTTGGACTCCTGATCGTTTGGCGTTAAATCACGCCTGCACCCGGTTCAATGCAAACAGCGCCAGCGCCAAAACAGTCAAACTGGGAGCAATTGCGATAAACGGCGGATTAAAATCGTAAATCAACCCGAGATGTCCGACGATTTTGTCGATGATATTAAAGCCCATGCCGATAACGACCCCTATCATCATCCTTGCGCCAACGTTGACACCGCGTTTAACGCCGATAACGAACGGTGCGGACACCAGTAGCATCACGAAAACAACCAGAGGGTTGACCGCACGCGCCCAGAAAGCCAGTTCAAACTCGTGCGACTTTTGATGATTATCCTTTAAAAAATCGATATACATCGCCAGATCATACATGGATAAATCATGCGAGTTGACCACCACAATCTCCAATAAATCCGGGGCAACGGTCGATTGCCAAATTTGCTCGTTTTGGCTATTCACAGTCATCTGCTGCAATGAAACATCCGATTGCTTGATTTGCTCCAATTTCCATTGCTGGTTGCCTTGAAAAACAGCCTTGTCTGCATGGGTTGAATAGCGCAAATGACGCTGGTCATCCAGCTCATAAATGCTGATGTCCGCCAGACTTCCGTCATCCTGCACTTTCCGTACATTAATGAATTTTTTACCTTCACGCAGCCACAGTCCATATTTGACATTCATCACAACCTGCTCATTCTGGGCGGTGACCTTAACCAACTGCGCCGCTCGCTCGGCATCCGGAGCGACAAATTCGCCGATAGCTATTGAAATGACGACTAAAATACCACCCGCCAACATAACCGCCCTAATAATTCCCATAATGGACAAGCCAGCCGCACGCATTGCGATTAGCTCACGGTTATTACCCATCGCACCCAAAATAAAAAGACTGCCCAATAAGGCTGCTGCCGGCATCAATTCATAAAAAACGGAGGGTGAAGTCAGGGCCAAATAATAAAAGATCTCGGTTAAGCCGTAATGCCCTTTGCCCAAATCCTTTAGCTGATCACTGAAGGTAAACAGATTGAACAAGGTCAATAACAATAAAACAGCAACAAAAGAACCTTTTAAGATTTCCCTGACTATATAGCCTGTCAATACATTCACTTAGACACCTTTTCGCGAACTTTCAGAATAAGCCATTGCCATCCGTACAATCTTGCCAATAAGATGCCACCTATCAGCAACAACAGGATATTGACGCCAACAATGCCCAGCCACGCAGGGATGGCTTGGCTTGTCACCCAGCCTTGGCTGACGCGAATAAGATTGCCATAGCTGAAATAGATTAAAAAACCGACCAGCATATTCCCGTATACACCGCCGCGAGGTGACATCTGAGCCAAAGGCACGGCAATAAAACTCAGCAACACGATCCCCAACGGAATAGAAAATCGGCGCTGCAATTCGGCAATATCGGTTACTTGGTCGGAACTCGCCAACGCATCGGTGGATATCGACTCCTTGCCAAAAGTAGTGGCCGACTCTTTGCTCTCCAATCTCACCGCGTATTCTGCAAACTGTTCAAACACAAAATTTACGGTTCCCGGTTGTCCCTGTACGCGCTCACCGTTTTCCAAAATGATATAACGACCGTCTGGCAAATCTTTCATCCTGCCCAGATCGGCATTAATAATCGCCAAGCGGTCTCCCTGCCTGTGCTGGACAAAGACCTGATGCATTTTCTTATCGTCATCAATCTTTTCCACATAGAAAACCAAATCGCCCTGACTGTATTCGCTGAACTTTCCGGCGGCAATCCCGCGAAGATCGGCCGACTCCTTATCCTGGTGCAAGAGTTCCTCCATCATGGCTTCCGCCCAGGGAGAGGCATAAAATGACATACCAGCTGCCAGCACTGTTAACGGAAAAATCACCAGAAATAGCGCCCGATAGACTGTTCCCGAACCGCCTCCTGCGGAAGCGACTGCTGACATCTCCTGATCCCGGTACATTCTGCCCAAGACCATCAAAACCGCCATAAACAAGGCGGCTGGCAAAAAAGCAGCGCTGGCAATAATTGTTTTAAGGCCCAGAACAGTCATCAAAGTTTGATTGGATACCTGCCCTTCGACAGCCTTGTCCAGAATCCTGATAAACTGTCGGCTGACGATAATCACCACAATCACCGACCAAACCGCCAGCAACGTCCTTAACAAATCCAAGGCAACCATTTTATCCAGAACGGTGACTAGCTTACGCCGCCCTATTTTATAGCCTTTACTCCAATTCGCTTCCAAGCGTGTCTCCCCCAGTCAAAACCGCGTGTGTGTGTACATCGAAAATAAACGGCGCAAGGTCAAAAACATACCGACTTCTGCCTTAAGTTTGTAAATTATGACCCATTTTATAGGAAACCGGCTATTTAAGAAGCTGCTCATTGTTTTGTATCGGCATTTAGCCTGTTTTAAAATAGGCAGCACACACCAAAATTACGAATTAACACATTGATTGTAAATTGTTTTTTAATTATTTGCCTTGATAAAAGATGCACCAAACGCCGGATTGTATTATCCTTGCAACCATTTAACCAAAACCAGCGGCTCTAAAGGAACACCAAAACATGTCACCAGCATCTTTCCGTCAATGCCAGATAAATGGAGTAATCATCTTTGTTGCCGGTTTTATCTGGTTTCTATTGCTGGGTTACCGCGACCTGATAGAGCCGGATGAAGGTCGCTACGCTGAAATCGCCAGGGAAATGCTCAATTCCGGCGATTGGATTACCCCGCGCCTGAACGGATTCAAGTATTTTGAAAAACCGCCTTTGCAGTATTGGGGTTCCGCGATCAGCATGGCCTTATTGGGCGAGACCAATGCCGCAGCCAGGATGTGGTGCTCAGGTCTCGGGTTTATTGCCGCCTTATGGATGGGTTTTGTTGGCAGCCGAATTTACGGGCGTAGCGCCGGTTTTTACGCATTCCTGTTTTTAATCAGCACGGTTCTTTATGTTGGAATGGGACACGCCAACAGCCTGGATATGGGCGTCAGCGCCCTGCTGGGCATTGCTGTCAGCGCACTGGCGCTGGCTCAGTCGGTACGGCATTTTCAGGCACAGGAGCGAAACTGGATGCTGCTGGCCTGGGCTGCGCTTGCCGGAGCTACGCTGAGCAAAGGCCTGATCGGACTGGTGCTTCCCGGCGGCGCAATAGTTCTGTACACCCTATGGCAACGCGATTGGGCATTGTGGCGTCATTTGCATATGGGCAAAGGCTTGCTGTTGTATTTGTTGATAACCGCACCCTGGTTTGTTGCAGTCAGCCAGGCAAATCCCGAGTTCCCCCATTTCTTTTTCATCCATGAACATTTCGAGCGCTTTACCAGCGATGTTCACGGGCGCACCAAGTCCAACTGGTATTTCTTCGCCGTCTTTGCAATAGGCGCGATGCCTTGGCTGTTCTCGGCATTGCACGGATTGATTAAACCGCCTTTTTCCTGGCGGGCTGAAGCCGGAAAATTTGAAGCCTCACGATTGCTTTGGGTTTATACGATTTTTGTGTTCTTCTTTTTTTCAATTTCGCACTCCAAATTGCCGGGCTATATTTTGCCGATGTTTCCGACACTGGCGCTGCTAGTCGGCGAAAACATGTCCAAGCGCAAGCATTTCATTGCCGACGGCATAGTAGCTATAGTTATAGCTTCCATTGTATTTATTTTCTTTATCTGGAAAGCTGACGATACGGCCAAGATTGGAAGATTAGCATCACACTTGGCGCTGTTCCGTCCGTGGATTATGGCAACAGCTGCTTTAGCAGGAGTCGCCGGAATTTCTACGCTGCTGTTAAGGAATCATAAAAACTTGGCAATCTCCGCTTTTTCCCTCTGCATTCTGCTTGGCATACAAATGCTTTCCTGGGGCTATCAAAGCATCAGTGAGCTACGCTCCAGCAGAGTTATGGCGGAAGCGATTCAATCTTACATCGATCTGAGCGGTAAGGACTTTGTCGAGGTTTATGATGTTGATCGCTATGACCAATCCCTACCTTACTATTTAGGCCGGACTATTAAGCTGGTGGAATTTACCGGCGAGCTGGAATTCGGGATTAACCAGGAACCGGAAAAATGGCTAAATATGGCTGATTTCCTGCCTTTATGGCTAAATTCAGAGCAGGCCATCAGCGTAGTTAGTCAGCCGACTTATAAGGTATGGCAACAACAAAAGGTACCCATGCACACAATTTATGAAAATTCCCGTTATATCGCGGTGGCCCGCCGATGAATCTTGTTAGTTTTTGCATTATCCTGACCGGCGTCATGCTCAATGCGGCCGCGCAATTGGCGCTCAAAGCCAGCGTCAAGGAAATGGGCGCTATCGGCCTGAATTTCTCCTCGTCCACGACAGCATTTTTGCGGCTGGCCTGTGAACCCTTCCTCTGGACTGGTTTGGTTTGTTACGGCATCAGCGTGATCGTCTGGATACTGGCGTTGTCCAGGGTCGATGTCAGCATCGCCTACCCGATGTTGTCCATGGGCTATGTGGTCAATGCGTTTTTCGCATGGCAGTTATTCGGCGAATCCATGAACCTCGCCCGAATAATCGGCATGGGCATCGTCCTGCTGGGCGTTTACGTTTTGGCCAGGAGTTAAGATGCTGCCCTTCACCCGCCCCACAATTGATAACGAAGAGTTTGAAGCCATTAAAGAAGTGCTGCAATCAGGATGGCTGGCAACCGGCCCCAAGGTTGCCGCTTTTGAGGCCGCATTGGCCGATTATATCGGCGGCGATGTCGATGTCCAGCTTCGGGTGTTCAATTCAGGCACCAGCGCGCTGGAGGCCGTGTTGCTGGCCTATGGCATTGGGCCGGGCGACGAGGTTATCGTCCCGGCGATGAGTTTTGTCGCCAGCGCCAATATCATCGTGCGTTGCGGTGCCACACCCAAATTTGTCGATGTCGATTTGGTCTCCCGCAATATCGATGCCGCCAAGATTGCAGCCGCAATCACGCCCAACACCAAAGCCATCATCCCGGTGCATTTTGCCGGTCGCGCTGTCGATATGGATCCGATTTATCAGCTGGCTAAGCAGCATAATCTGCTGGTGCTTGAGGATGCGGCCCAGGCTATCGGCACTCAATATAAGGGCCGCCAGGTTGGCAGCTCGGGCAATCCGGTCTGTTTCAGCTTTCATCCCAACAAGAACATGACCACGATTGAAGGCGGCGCGCTTGCCATCAACGACCCTGTTTTGCTGAAAAAAATTGAAGGCATACGTTTTCACGGCATCGTAAGAGACTCCGAAGGCGGCATGGATGTGCCTGCCTGGGGCGGTAAAATGAATATGCCGGATGTCGGCGCGGCCTTAGGCTTGGTGCAACTGAAAAAACTGGATGGCTTTAACCAAAAACGCCGGGTATTGGTTGAACGTTATTTTCAGCAACTTCCAAAACACGACGCACTGGTGCCGCCTACCGACGCGGAAGGCCATAGCTGGCATATGTTCTGTATCCTGCTCGATTGGGAAAAAATAGGCTTAAACCGCAACCAAGCTCTCGAAGTGCTCAAGCAACAAGCCATCACCGCAGGTATCCATTATCCGGCTATGCATCTGTTCTCGCTTTATCGTCAATATGGCTATAAGCCCGGCGATTTTCCCAATGCCGAAAGAATCGGCGAGCAAACCTTAACGCTCCCGCTATTTCCCGGCATGAGGGAAGAAGATGTTGATCGGGTTTGTTTGGCGGTGACTTCGTTACTGAATGATCCTTCTTAACTGATGTTACGCAATGCTTAAGTCTTGTAGGGCACACTGTGCGCACCATTGAATACCGAAAGGTTTATCCAACTATATAACGTAGATGCCTAAAATATACACCTATCTTGGAATCATGATTCTGTTTTATAGCAATGAGCATGAACCCATTCATGTTCACGGAAAATTTCAAGGGCATGAATCGAAAGCAGAGATAATAATTGAAAATGGCAAGATAAGAGAAATTCGCATCAAATCAGTTAAAGGCAGGAAACCTTTGCAACACGCTACACTGAATGACTTTAAGCAATTTGTAGAAACCTATGCAGATGAAATAGTGCAAAAATGGATCGATTATTTTGTGCTGCACAAACAAATTGCCTGTGAAAATATAAACAGGAGGATTGCATGATTGCAAACGAGCAAGTGATTACTGTAGAAAAGGCGAAACAGCTAGATGATTATAAATTGGAATTGTTATTTAATGACCAAACCAGGCAAGTAGTCGATTTTTTTCCTTTTTTGTCATCGTCGCTTAACCCTCTAATAACGAAATATTTGGATACCAAAGAGTTTTCAAGATTTGAAATAAATGAGGGGGATTTGGAATGGAACGATTTTGATCTTTGCTTTCCAATTGCTGATTTGTATGAAAATAGAATCACGCCATAATGAGCGCGCCTGATCTGCTGTGGGCATCAATATCAAGCTTATTAATGAAGCGGTTAAGCGTATCCGACTAGGATAACAACACCTTTTTATATTATAATTAACGCCATTAATTTGCTGCGCTAAGTTTTGCCGCGTACTTTTACCGATTTAAAACTATCCCCCCATAAATGACGAACAATCTTGAAACACCGGAAGTATCCATCGTTATCCCGGTCTATAACGAAGAAGCCGTTTTATCGCTACTGTTTGAACGACTCTACCCCGTTCTGGAAAGCCTCAAGCACCGCTGCGAAGTCATTTTTGTCGATGATGGCAGCCACGACAACTCAGCCGCATTGCTGCGCAAGCAGTTTCAATTGTTCCCAGACATTACCCGCGTCGTGTTCCTGCGCGCCAATGCCGGACAACATGCCGCGTTGATCGCGGGTTTTGAACGAGCCAAGGGAAACTATATCCTGACGCTGGATGCCGACCTGCAAAATCCCCCCGAAGAAATCCCTAACCTGCTGCTGCAAATGGATGCCGGTTTCGATTATGTCGGCACTATCCGGCGGCAGCGCAAAGATAGTCTCTGGCGGCATTGGGCTTCGTTGGCAATGAACCGTTTGCGCGAAAAAATCACCCGCATTCATATTACCGACCAGGGCTGCATGATGCGGTGTTATCACCGCGACATTATCGATGCGGTGTTAGCCACCACCGAAACCAATACCTTTATACCGGCGCTGGCCTATCTTTATGCCGGAAATCCGACTGAAATCGTGATTGACCACGAAGAGCGTGCAGCTGGGGAATCCAAATATTCGCTGTTCAAACTGATCCATCTGAATTTCGACTTGATGACCGGATTTTCCATTGCGCCGTTGCAGGCGTTTTCCCTGATCGGCATCGGCGTTTCGATATTCTCGCTGATGTTTGTCGTCTATCTGGGCTGGCGCAGACTGATGGTCGGGCCGGAAGCGGAAGGCGTTTTTACGCTGTTCGCCATTGTGTTTCTCTTGATCGGTATTTTGTTGTTCGGCATCGGCCTGTTGGGCGAGTACATCGGGCGGATTTATTCCCAGACCCGCTCACGCCCCCGCTATCTGGTCAAGGCTGTACTGGATAATACAAAAGGCAACAAGCCTTGATGAAGCCGTCAGCCGTTGTTTTCGCCTACCACAACGTCGGCGTTACCGGCATAGAATGCCTGCTGCAAGCCGGGATCGAGATTAAACTGGTGGTCACCCATCAGGATGATCCCGAGGAAAATATCTGGTTCGGCAGTGTTGCCGAGTTGGCAAGCAGGCATCAAATTCCTGTCATAACGCCTGACAGTCCGAATCAAGCGGACATCATCAAACACATTGCCGAGCTTAACCCGCAATGGTTTTTTTCGTTTTATTACCGGCATATGTTGAGCCCCGAATTGCTGGCTATCCCAAGCAAAGGCGCTTATAACCTGCACGGCTCGTTACTGCCCAAATACCGGGGCCGTGCGCCGGTCAATTGGGCGGTTTTGCACGGTGAATCGACTACCGGCGTTACTCTTCATCAAATGGTGGAAAAGCCCGATGCCGGCTCACTGATTGACCAGGAAGCCGTCGCTATTTTGCCCAACGATACCGCGCACGATGTTTTCTTGAAGCTGACCCCAGCCGCAAAAACGCTGTTGGATCGCTGCTTACCGTTGTTGATAGCTGGCAAGATAGAACCCCAGCCTTTGGATCTTGGACTAGGCAGTTATTTCGGTGGACGTAAGCCGGAACACGGTCGTATCGACTGGCAACAACCGGCCTGGAATATCCATAATCTGGTCAGAGCCGTGGCGCCGCCTTATCCGGGCGCATTCTTCGACAACGACCAGCGGTTTTTCCTGCTCGGCAGCCATTACAGCGGCGAAACTGCTGTGCATTCGGGCAAAGTTTGTATCTATTGGGCTGACGGTCATTTTTATGCCGACTGCGCCGACAACAAACGCTTCCGCATCGAACAGCTTAGCTATGACGGAACACCGCTGGATCAGGCATCGCTCAAGGCCATCACCGGTAATGAGCAGTTATTTCCAACCGCCAGGGATGGTGGCCGCGACTGCTCCCGGCAGTCGTCGGCACTTCCTCCATCCATGGAGGTCGGAAGTGTCGCAAGCGGTAGGGAACCGATGCGACCAACTTTAAACAACTAACAATTTTTTAATCTAACCCACTAGGAACTTATGAACGTACTCATACTCGGTGTCAATGGTTTTATCGGCCACCACCTTTCAAAGCGCATACTCGAAACCACCGATTGGCATGTCTACGGCATGGACATGCAATCCAACCGTGTTGAAGCATTCCGCGACAATGAACGCTTCCATTTTTTCGAAGGCGACATCACCATCAATCATGAGTGGATGGAATACCATATTAAAAAATGCGACGTGATTTTGCCGCTGGTTGCTATCGCCACGCCTGCCACTTATGTGACTCACCCGCTGGCAGTATTCGAACTGGATTTTGAAGCGAACCTGCCGATTATCCGCGCCTGTGTGAAATATAAAAAACGCGTCATGTTCCCTTCGACCTCCGAAGTTTACGGCATGTGCAAAGACGATGAATTCCATCCTTATGAGTCCGAGCTGGTCTTAGGCCCGCTGAACAAACAACGCTGGATTTACTCCTGCTCCAAGCAATTGATGGACCGGGTTATCTGCGCTTACGGCCAGGAACAAGGTTTCGATTACACGCTGTTTCGCCCCTTCAACTGGATCGGCCCAGGCCTCGACAGCATCCATACGCCCAAAGAAGGCAGCTCACGGGTAGTAACCCAATTCCTGGGTCATATCGCCCGAGGCGAGTCCATCAAACTGGTCGATGGCGGGCTACAACGCCGCAGTTTTACCTTTGTCAGCGACGGTATTGACGCCTTGGTGCGTATCATCAAAAACGAAACCGGCAAGGCCACCGGCAGTATTTACAATATCGGCAATCCGGCCAACGACCTGTCGATTAGAGAACTTGCCGAGCTGATGCTGAAAATCGCCAAAGAGCATCCTGCATATCGCGAACTGGCCGCCAAAGTCGAATTGATCGACACCAGCGCCAACGATTACTATGGCAAAGGCTACCAGGATGTTAAAACCCGTGTGCCCTGGATCGGCAATACCATGGATGACCTGGGCTGGAAGCCTGAAGTCACAGTGGAAGATGCGTTGCGCAATATTTTCGATGCCTACAGTCATGAAGTTTCCGCCGCACGAGAGCTGATCGATCAAGACCTGACTTCATGAAAATCGCGCTAAAAGTCGATGTGGATACACTGCGCGGTACGCTGGAAGGCGTACCCGCATTGCTGGACTTGTATCAACGCTACGGCGTGAAAGCCACATTCCTTTTCAGCCTCGGCCCCGACCATACCGGTCGGGCGTTGCGCCGGATATTCAGGCCCGGATTTTTCAGCAAGGTTCAGCGCACCTCGGTGCTCAGCCACTACGGACTGAAAACCCTGCTCTACGGCACCTTGCTTCCCGGCCCGCATATCGGTCGCAGGGGTCGCGCCATCATGCGCCAAGTCGAACAGGCCGGACATGAAGTGGGTGTGCATTGCTACGACCACATCCGCTGGCAGGATTTTGTCGCCAACCGCGATGCGACATGGACGCAAAAAGAAATGCAGGCGGCCATCGATTCATTTCAGGACGTTTTCGGTCATCAGCCTACAGTGCATGGCGCGGCAGGTTGGCAGTTGAACAAGCACACCTTACAACTGGAACAGCAACTGGGTTTTCGTTATGCCAGCGACTGCCGCGGCCAGTCGCCGTTTATCCCGCAGATGGAAGGCGAAACCTTTCTATGCCCGCAAATCCCCACCACCCTGCCGACGCTGGACGAACTGATCGGCTGCAACGGCATCACCGAAGCCAACGTGCATGAAGCCATATTCGCCGCCAGCCGCAAGCCCACGCCGGAAGGTCATGTGTATACCTTGCATGCGGAACTGGAAGGCATGAAACTGCTGCCGGTCATGGAAAAACTGCTGCAACTGTGGCAAAAAGCCGAAGATGACATCGGCACGATGGCTGATTATGTCGCCGACCTTGATATCGCCGCACTGCCTTGTCATGAGCTGGTTATGTCAGAAATAGAGGGTCGTTCGGGGATGTTGGCCGTGCAGGGTTCGAAGATCGCATCGTAGGCCGGAATAAACCTGTTTGAGCGGCCGCGAAAACAGGTGTTTCCGGCGCACACTGCGCAAATCCAACAGCCGGACGGGTTTGCAACCAATGCCGTTAAGTTAGAAAAGCCTTCGGCATTTGGAGTGCAGGCTTCGCCTGCTAACGCAAGCACCAAAAGTAGGCGCTTTAGGCGAAGCTTGCACTCCAGCGATCGCTATTTTTCATGTGGACTAAAAAATCGCTTAACTTAACGGCATTGGTTGCAAACCCCGCCCCTCTTTTGGGATCTTAATTAATCCACAGCGGAAGATAGGATCAAAAACGTATGATTACTCCCATCAATCAGCAGCTGCTCAAAAATCTTAGCATGGAGGCCATAGCATCGCCTCGCCGTCGTAAGAACCACAATTTTCATGAAAATAGTGAGGCTCAAACGCACCGATTATTAAATGCTATAGAGCCAAATTCATATGTTATGCCACACAAACATAACGACCCAAACAAAGGGGAAACCATAATTTGCCTCTCTGGTAAGCTGGGCTTAATAGTTTTCGACTCAACAGGTAACGTTGAGCAAAAGCTAACATTAGAAGCAGATAGTGAGACCGTTGGCGTTGACATTCCTTATGGTATTTTTCACACGGTACTCGCACTGAAAAGTGGAGCTGTGTTCTTTGAAGCTAAAGCCGGGCCATTTGTTCCACTTAAAGCTGGAGAGCAAGCGCCATGGGCTCCAGTCGAAGGTGATGATTCAGTTACAAATTATCTCGCAAAGCTCTATGCTATGTTTGATTGATTTGAAAACTGCAACCCCGTTACCAGCTCCGTAGTCCTGAATAAGCCTGTTTAAGCGATAGCGAAAATAGGCGTTTCCGGCACACGCCACGCGAATCTGCCGGAAACGCCACCTCGCGCTACGCGCTTGGATGGTCTTATTCCGGCCTACTTGACTGTCTTTAGAAGTGTCCGGTTTTATTAAACCATTTCGGGTTGTCGTGTGATTGATTTGGTTAAACCGAGTATAAACCAATAGCCCATAACGCACAAACCGAGGCGATACTACTCCAATTTACCGCCAACCGTTGTCTCCCCGTATCAAAAACGAGTGTGTGTTGTATAATCGCAGCTAAACAGCCCATCTTGTAGCAACTTATTTTCCAGCCCGCTCAAGATAACGCTCTATTCAACAAATAACCAAGTTACGTCATGGACTATTCAATAGAAACCGCGCCATTAGAAGAACTGCAATGCGATTGCATGATTGTCGGCGTTTATCAAGACCAACAACTCAGTCCGTCGGCAACCGCGCTTAACAACTGCACCAACGGACTGATTAACAACATCGTCAGCCGTGGCGACCTGAGCGGAAAAAACGGCGAGACCGTGTTAATCAATGCGGTTCCAGGCAGCAAGATTGAACGGATTTTGCTGGTCGGCCTGGGCGAGAACAAGCCTTTATCCGGCAAAAACTACAAAAAAGCCCTGCTGGCTGCTGTCAACAGCCTGAAAAAACCGCAAATCAAATCGGTGGTCTGCTGTCTGGCGGAATGCGATGTGACAGACCGCGACTGGCAATGGAAATCCCGGCATATCATCGAAGTCTTTAACGATGCCGCATATCAGTTCACCCACACCAAGTCCGACAAAGAAACCGAAAGCAAGCTGCAAAAAATCGCCATTGCCGCCACGGAAACTGAACAGACTTCGGCGCATTCAGGGCTGCTGCAAGGCAAGACTGTTGCCGAAGCTATGGATTTAACCAAATACCTTGGCGACCTGCCGGGCAACATTTGTACGCCGACTTATCTTGCCGAACAGGCGATAGCTCTGAGTAAAAAATACGCCAACCTGGATGTGAAAATTCTGGAAGAATCCGATATGGCTGCACTGGGCATGGGCGCTTTTTTGTCCGTCTCGCGCGGCAGCCGTCAACCGGCAAAATTAATCACCCTGAGTTATCAAGGCGGCGAGAAAAACGCCCAGCCTATCGTGCTGATCGGCAAAGGGCTCACTTTCGACGCGGGCGGTATTTCATTAAAACAGCCTGCGGGCATGGAAGAAATGAAATACGACATGTGTGGCGGCGCATCTGTCCTGGGCGCCTTGCTCGCCGTAGCGCAACTGCAGCTGCCGCTGAATATTATCGGCCTGATTCCGTCATCGGAAAACATGCCCGACGGCGACGCCAACAAACCGGGCGATATTGTGACCAGCATGTCCGGCAAAACCATTGAAATAGTGAATACCGATGCCGAGGGCCGCCTGCTGCTTTGCGACGCCTTAACCTATGCGGAACGCTACAACCCCGAGGTGGTGATAGACATCGCTACGCTGACCGGTGCGGTTGGCGTCGCTTTAGGCCGCGTAGCCATGGGCGTCCTCGGTAATGACGATGCCTTATGCAATGAACTGATTGCTGCCGGTGAGATTGCCAACGACAGCGCTTGGCGCTTGCCGCTTTGGGAAGAATATCAGGAACAACTTAAATCCAATTTCGCCGATATGAGCAATTCCGGCGGCAAAGACGCAGGCACCATTACTGCCGCCTGTTTCCTGGCGCGCTTTGCCGAAAAATTCCGCTGGGCGCATCTGGACGTTGCCGCCACCGCTTGGCGCACCGGCCCAACCAAAGGCGCAACCGGCCGCCCTGTCTCCTTATTAGTCCAATACCTGATAAGCCGGGCACATACCATCAGTGGCTGAAGTCAGCTTTTATATACTGCCGACCGAATCGCTGGAAGACAGGTATCTGTTTGCCTGCAAACTGATCGAGAAAGCCTACCGTAGCGGCAGTTTTTGTTATGTGCTGACCGATGATGCAGAACAAAGCCGAATCATAGATGACCTGCTCTGGACTTTCAGGCCGGGCAGTTTTATTCCGCATCAGATATACACCGGCGAGCCGCCCGATATCGCCAGGGATGGTGTGTATGCCGCAGGCTCGCCGGGAGCGAGCGCGGCGACTGAGCACGTCATCCTGATCGGTTCGCTGGCTGCGCCCGAGCACTGGCAGAAAATTCTGTTCAACCTGTCTTCGCGTTATCCTGACCTAGGGCCGCAAACCGAGCGCATTCTTGAAATACTGGGTAACAGCGAAACAACCAAAGAAGCGGGCAGAAACCGCTATCGCCAGTATCAGCAGTCGGGCATGACAGTTACGACGCATAAAGATTGGTAAGCACACCCTTTCACCATTTAGCGCAAGACAAGGAACACAATGCAACTTCAGCTTGAAGACCTGCTTTATCAAAACAAAGCCATACAAAGCGCGGTTCAGCTTTTCAAAGGTCAAAGCAGAAATGTGTCTGAGCGTACGCTGCTATCCCAAACCAATGCCATCGACATCACCCCAAACCAGTGCTTGCTCAGCCCGGAACAGCTGCACAAAAACAAACTCGCCATCCTGCAACAAAACGCGCTTGCAAAAAATGAGGCTGCTTTAAGCGAAGAGCCACAAATCTGTATCGAAATGGAAACCGGCACCGGCAAAACACTGGTTTATATCCGCACCCTGTACGAACTCTATAAGGAATACGGTTACACCAAGTTCATCATACTCGTGCCTTCCATCGCGGTAAAAGAAGGCATCATCAACACGCTGGATAGCTTTGCCGGGCAGCTTAAAAGTCATTATCAGCATAATATCCACTGGTTTGAATACGACAGCAAACGCCTGAATCAACTCAAACATTTTATCAACGACGATCAGCCGCAAATCATGCTGACCACCGTCCAGGCCTTCACCGCAGAAGACCGCATCCTCAATCAGCCGGGCCGGGATGACAGCATCGGCGGCTTTAGCTATCTTGAAGCCTTGGGTCAAACCCGCCCCATCATTATCATGGACGAACCGCAAGAAGGCATGGACACCGACTTGGCGCAAAAACGCCTGAATACCTTGACGCCGCTGTTTGTGTTTCGCTATTCGGCCACCCACAAGCGCATCATCAACCGGCTTTATCGGCTGACGCCTTACGATGCTTACGCCGAAGGCCTGGTGAAAAAAATTGAAGTGCTCTCGGTTGCGGAAATCAACGACGAAGCCCTGCTGAAAATAGAATTGCAGGAGATTCAGGCGCAAGCCGGGCAAGACCCGAAAGCCAAACTCAGCCTCTGGCACAACCTCAAAGCAGGCTTTACGCTTAAACTCAGCAAATGGCTTAAAGTCGGCGATAATTTGGCCGCAATCACCAACAACATCAGCTACCAGGACTTTACCGTCGAGCGCATCTATAAAGGCTTGCGCGACAAAAGCTGGAAAATCCACTTCAGCAACGGCGTGGAAATAGGACAAAACCAGCGCCAAGGCGACATCAGCGGCATATTCCGCCAGCAGCTGTACTGGTTAATCAGCAGTCATTTTGATAAACAGCAAAAACTCGGCCCGCACGGCATCAAATGCCTGTCGCTTGTTTTTATCGACAAAGTCGATAATTACCTCGGCGCAGAGCCGCTGATAAAACAACTGTTTGCCGAAGAATATCAGCGAGTCTGCCAGGAGCGCACCGGCAAGCAGCCCAGTCCTGCCCAGATTATCGCCGTGCAAGGCTACTACTTTGCGCGCACCGGCAAAGGCGAATTTACCGACAACGAAAGCGCCATGCTCAAAAACCGGGAAATCTACGATTTGATCCTCAAAGACAAACAGCAACTGTTGTCGCTGGATAACCCGGTCGAATTCATCTTCTCGCATTCCGCGCTGGGCGTCGGCTGGGATAACCCCAACATTTTCAACATCGCCACGCTTAACCAGACCTACACCGAAATCAAAAAACGCCAGGAGATAGGTCGGGGCCTGCGTATCTGCGTCAACCAGCAAGGCCGACGCATTTACGACCCGTCCAGCGACGATGCCGACGATGAAGTCAATGTGCTGACCCTGATCCCCAACGAAACCTACGAAACTTTCGCCTTGCAATACCAAGCGCAATTGGCGGACGAATTCGGCACAGACGGTAAACAACCTCCTCTGCGTAAAAACAGCAAAGGCAACAAGAAGCAAAACAAACTGACCCGACACGACGCGCGGTTTAACAGCGACAGTTTCCGCAACTTCTGGAAGACCTTGGCGAGAAAAACCCAGTACACGGTTAATTTTAATGAAACTGAAATCATCAATCGCGGCATACAGGAACTGGGCAAAATAAAAATCGCCGCTTACGAAGCCGAAATACGCCTGACCCGCATCAAACAACTGCAAGACATCCAAGGCACAGGCGAGGAAATAGGCCGGGAAATCGCCCGGCTTAAAGCCAGTTACTCGGCGGCGGACATCGTCGAACAAATCAGCGAAAACACCTCGCTCAGCTACGGCGTAGTGTTCAGGATCATCAAGGCATTGGATAATAAGGCCCAGATACTGCGCAATCCGCCGCTATTTATCCAGCAAGCCAGCAAAGAACTCAAGCGCATTGAACTGGAAGAAATGCTGCGCACCCTCAGTTACGATACAAATGGCGACAGTTTTCCATTGGAGCTGTTCAAAGAGACCATTCATACCTACTCGCCGGTTGAGCCAACGCCCAACAAAGGCATTTACGATTTTGCCATTTGCGATGCCGACTCCCAGCCGGAACATGAGTTTGCCCATAATGCCGACAACGACCCGAAAGTCGTCTGCCTGCTGAAACTGCCCGAGTTCTACAAAATACCCACGCCCATAGGCAGCTATCAACCTGACTTTGGGCTGGTGGTAAAACAGAGCAGCCTTAAAAACAGCGATGGCGATGGCCGCGCTCGTTCCCTACGAGCAAGCGGCATACACACCATCCCTGGCGATAAAGAACTGTATTTTGTCATCGAAACCAAAAGCACCAATGACATCAACGACGATAAAGCGCTCACCGAACACGAGCGCAGCAAAATCCAATGCGCGGTTAAACATTTTCAGGCCTTAGGCATCCGCGCCGAGATAGGCGGCGAACTACGGTACGAAGTCAAAGAAACGCCGGGCAATTATCAACAAACCAATGCCGCCTTTCGAGCGCCGGTTAAAGATTACGACGATATAAAGATATAATTACTAAAAAATGAAACCTGATTGGCAAAGAACCCTCAGCCTCGCACCGTCATTCCGGCAGGGATTGCCGGAATCCAGACTACAGGGATGTATTTGGACTTGCCATCCATGGCACTGGATACCCGCATCCCGGCGGGTATGACGCGCCTATTACATTTAAGCGTATTTACAAAAACACCAACACCCTAAATAAAAATGAACGAAAACACCCTGCAAAGCAAAATGCCCAACACCCCCGACGGTCAGCAAGAACGCTTGCAGGAATTAAAGCGCCTGTTCCCCGACCTGTTTGACGGCGAAGGCCAACTTAAACTCGACGACCTTAAACAACTGGTGGGCGAAGCCGTCCACAACAAGGAACGCTACGATTTCACCTGGTCGGGCAAGCGCAACGCCAAACAGGCCGCCTACAGCCCTACTACGGCGGCGCTGACCTATGGCGAAACCCGCTCGGTCAATCCCGATAAGGCGGACGGCAACCTGATCATCGAAGGCGAAAACCTGGAAAGCCTTAAGTGCCTGTTGGCCGCTTACCGTGGCGCGGTCAAGTGCATCTACATCGACCCGCCTTACAACACCGGCAAGGATTTTGTTTATTCCGACAACTACAACGAGGAACGCAAAGCCTATTGGGAACAAACCGGCGGCGTGGAAGCCGGGATAAAAGTCGATACCAACCCCGACAGCGACGGCCGCTACCACTCCAACTGGCTGAACATGATCTACCCGCGTTTGTTGCTGGCGCGGCAGCTGTTGAAAGACGACGGCGTTATCTTTGTTTCGATAGACGACAATGAGGTGCATAACCTGCGCAAGGTGATGGATGAGGTGTTTGGGGAGGAGAATTTTCTCGCCTGCGTGTGCTGGCAGAAAAAGTACGCGCCTTCCAATGATACGGAAGATTTTTCACCCATGCACGACTTCATAATAGTGTATTGCAAGGAAAGAAAATACACCGATAGTGGCAAAGTTATCGGTATTCTGCGGCGTTTAGACCGTACCGAGGAACAAAACAAACTGTATAAAAACCCGGATAATGATCCTCGTGGCCTATGGCGAACAGATAACTATCTTTGTAACAAAACCGCTGATCAGCGACCGAATCTTTATTATCCGATTATTCACCCAAAAACTGGCGAAGAAATTTGGCCAAACCGCAATGCTGTATGGCGATACAGCAAGGAAAGGCACGAACTGAATGCCAGGGAAAACCGCATCTGGTGGGGAGCAACCAAAGACAACGCCGTTCCAGCCTATAAACGTTTTCTCAATGACGTGTCTGGCGTGATTACCACTACGTGGTGGACACATCAAGACGCCGGACATAACGATGAAGCAAAAAAAGAATCCCGAAATTTGTTGTGCGACATAGGCGTCGATTTCGATACACCAAAGCCCGTCCGGCTAATCAAACGCATCCTGAAACTGGCTACCTCGCCAAGTGAAAAACCCGATGCAGTTTTGGGCGTTAACGACGTGACGGCAACTTATCAGGTTGAAGGACAAGTTGAAACTCTGTTAAATGAAAAGGAAATTGTTCTGGATTTCTTTGCTGGCTCCGGCACCACCGCCCAAGCTGTCCTCGAACTTAACAAGGAAGATAACGGCAACCGTCAATTCATCCTTGTTCAGCTGCCCGAACAAATCAAAGCCGATTCAGCCGGTTTTAAGAAAATATCCGACATCACCATCGAGCGCGTTAAACGGGTGGTTAACGGCTATGGCGACAACCCCGAACCTTTGGACGCAGGTTTCAGCGTCTACCAATTGACAAAATCGCATTTTCCGCGCGTCGATTTCAAGCCCGACCCGGAAGTTTCGGAAGCGGAAAACCTGCAACGGCTGGAAGCTTACATCAGCGAAAAAGAAGCGCAGCTGATCGGCCTGTTTGAGCCGCACGAGATACGCGATGAAGTGTTGCTGAAAAACGGCTTCCGCCTGAATTACCGGTTACAGGCGCAACCCCAGTTCACCGCCAACAGCGTCAGCCTTGCCGACGACGGCGAAAAATCGGCATTGATCTGTCTGGACAATACCCTGTCGAATAAAACCGTCGATCAGTTACTGGCAAACCCGCAAGCCTTTATCTGTCTTGAACGCGCCCTGAACACCGATGCCAAATGGAACCTGCGCCAGCATCTTAAGCATCTGTTTGTTGCTTTTTAATTATCGAAGTTATCACTCCCACGGTTGCCGTGGAAACGATACAATATATTTATAAGTGTATGTGTCGGGTTACGGCTAGCACCTAACCCGACCTACAAACTACAAACTAG
>CAMAUL010000035.1 GCA_945861405.1 Candidatus Methylobacter oryzae
CCGACGACGATGTTGAGGCGGTCATGCATAAGCTCAATCATCGTCCTCGAAAAACACTCAACTTTAAAACACCGCATGAGGTATTTTTTGCTCAACCAGTGAAAGAAGCCGCATGATTACTAGGATTGCACTTCGGAGTTGAATCCGCCTCTTTAATCAAGCACCCTGAATCGGCACTGAACCTTTAACGCAACGACACGCCCTGAACCAAGCTGCCAATAGCGTGCCCAAACGAAGCGCCCAGCTTGCCTGCGATTTTATCCAGCAAATGTTCCTGCCGACTGAAATCAACCCGCTCTTCTGCGCCAATCAATTCTTTGGCGACACTGTCCTGAGTGCCGATAGCATCGACAATACCCAGCTTCACGCCTTCCTCGCCTGTCCAGACCAGACCTGAGAACGTATCGGGGGTTTCTTTAAGCCGGTCGCCGCGACCGGCTTTAACCGCACTGATAAATTGCTGATGCACTTGGTTTATCAGGCTTTGCACGTAGCGCGACTCGTCTTCTTTAGGCGGCGAAAAAGGATCGAGCATGGCTTTATGTGCGCCTGCGGTGATTAACCTACGCTCTACACCCAATTTTTCCATGGTCTCGACAAAACCGAAGCCGTCCATAATCACGCCGATGGAGCCGACCAGACTGGAGGGATTGACAAAAATCTTGTCGGTGGCCGAGACGATAAAATAACAACCTGAGGCGCACATATCGCTGACTACGGCGTAAATCGGCAACGCAGGATGCTCTTTTTTGATTTTCCTGATCTCCTCGTACACGTAAGAAGACTGCACCGGACTGCCGCCCGGTGAATTGGCATTCAGGATAATGCCTTTGGTGTGCTCGTCTTTGACCGCATTTTTCAAGCTTTCGATAATGCTGTCCGCATTGGCGTCTTTGCCGTCGGCGATCATGCCGACCACATCGATAACGGCGGTGTGATCCTTGCTGTCAACGCCAATCTCCTTACTGATCTTTGGATATACCGCCAAACCGAATATGGCGATCAGGTACACAAACATCAGACTCTTAAAAAATACACCCCAGCGCCTTGCCCTGGTTTGCTCGGTGATGGCGGCCAGCGCCAATTTTTCAATGACCTCCCGTTCCCAGCCGGATTCGCGTATCACTTCTGGTTTGTTCTGATTGTCCATGCCTTGTTAACCTCTAATAATATGTAGTGCGTAGGATGGGTAGAGCAACGCGAAACCCATCGCATGGGAATTAAATTATGATGGGTTTCGGCTATCGCCTCTACCCATCCTACAAACTGATTGTCCATGCCTTGTTAACCTCTAATAATATTCAGTAATTCTGCCGGTTGCTGTAAGCACATCAACGGATTAAATTGTTGCAATATGTCTTCGGGATGCGCTCCGCACGACACCGCTATCGATGATATTTGGGCATTCATCGCCATTTGCAAGTCATGGGAGGAATCGCCCACCATTAAACTCCGTTCACTCGCCGCCTTGGTATGCTGCATAATCTGATGCAGCATTAAGGGATCCGGTTTGGAAGCAGTTTCATCGGAGCAACGGGTAATGCAAAATAAATCTTCCATATCTGTCGCCCTTAATGCCTCTTGCAAACCTATCCGGGTTTTACCGGTAGCGACGGCCAGTTGATAACCTGATTGTTTCAATTCGACCAACATCTCGTAAACGCCGGGAAACAAATCTTCCCGGCTTAGTTGTCTGGACAAATAAGTTTGCTGGTAACAAGTCGTCAGTTGGGTCAACGTTTCCTGATCGGCACCGGGAAATAGCGTGTTACAGGCATTTGTAATGCTCAGGCCGATCACGTCTTTTGCCGCCTGAGGCTCGGGAATGGCGTAACCGCAGTGAGAACCCGCCGTTTGCAGGCAGTGTACGATCCAGTCTATCGAATCGATCAGGGTGCCGTCCCAATCGAATATGATTAAATCAAACCTGTTCTTCATGTTTTAACAAATCTTCCAATTGCGGTGGCAACGGTGCCAAAATAGTTAACGCGACCCCGGTAACCGGGTGTTGAAATTTTAATTTTTCCGCATGCAGGAACATGCGCTTGTAGCCTCGGGATTTAAATACACGGTTAATGTCATCACGTCCGTAACGGTCGTCGCCGACGATAGGATGTCCGAGGCTTGCGGCATGAACGCGGATTTGATGGGTGCGCCCGGTTTTTGGCATGGCCTCGACCAGCGTCGAATCGCTGAATGTTTTCAAGCGCCGAAACAGCGTCTCGGCCTCTTTCCCGGCTTGGCTGATGACCACCATGCGTTCGCCGCCTTTGCTGACATTTTTCAGCAAAGGCGCGGTGACTATCAATTTTTTCCTCGCCCATTGTCCGGCCAGCAAGGCCATATAGGTTTTATGGATGTGGTTGTCACGAAACAGCTCATGCAGCAGCTTTAAAGCGCTACGTTTTTTAGCGATGATCAGGCAGCCTGAGGTATCTTTATCGAGTCGATGCACCAGCTCTAAAAAATGTGCTTCGGGCCTTAGCAGACGCAGTCCTTCGATAATGCCGGAACTTACGCCGCTGCCGCCATGCACAGCATAACCTGCCGGTTTGTTGACGATCATGAAACCGTCGTCTTCAAACAAAATGCCATTTTGCAACGCCGCCTGCAAACCCTGCGGCACATACGATTCTTCGCTGCGTTCTGCCACCCTGACCGGCGGAATTCGGACTATATCGCCTGCCACCAAGCGGTATTTAACATCGACGCGACCTTTATTAACCCTGACTTCACCTTTGCGGACAATCCGGTATATCCGGCTTTTAGGTACGCCCTTTAAACGGGCAATTAGAAAATTATCCAAGCGTTGATCGCTATTTTCTTCGGTGATTTCGACCAGCTGGACTTGAGGTGTTGCGGTTTTTTCTGCACTATTCATGGCGCAAATAATACCAGTATCCGGTGATGAATGATTCTTTAAATTGATGTATAGCGATAACATTGCTATATTAAGCAGGTTTTTTATATAAAAAACATACTTTTGCTTAGCGGTTTCACTAATTAAACTGCCTTGAAGCACGCTCGATGATGATTAACACAGCGCTGGATATGACCACGCTGACTCATTATCGTAAGATTTTCGGGTTCATTGTTCGACCCTAGACGAACGATTAATAACTCCTGTTTAAGACGGAATTTACAACCAAGACTGGAAAAGAATATTTATTTGCTTAGACTCTGTCCGTGCAACTATCCACGGTTTTCACCTAAATGAAGATTGGGATACCGATACAACACGCAGAAACGGAATATTAAAACCGTTTAAACTAAGTTATGTAGGAGCGGACTTAGAACTCCCTCTACACAAACGCGATGACCCAAACCAGTCCGATCAGTAAAATCTGACCATGGAGCAGGAAACAACAAGGAATATTGAATGAAAAGAATGCTTATCAACGCTACGCAGCCAGAAGAACTGCGAGTCGCTTTGGTAGACGGTCAAAAACTGTATGATTTTGACATAGAAGTACCTTCGAAAGAACAAAAAAAGTCCAACATTTACAAAGGGATAATAACCCACGTAGAGCCAAGTTTAGAGGCCGCTTTTGTAAATTACGGCGCTGAAAAACACGGCTTTTTACCTTTCAAAGAAATTTCTCCGCTCTACCGTAATCTGCAAGATGGCGTCGAAAACGACGGTCGTCGCCCAGCCATCAAAGACCTGATTAAAGAAGGTCAGGAAATCGTCGTTCAGATTGAAAAAGAAGAACGCGGCAATAAAGGCGCAGCTTTAACCACTTATATCAGCTTGGCCGGCACCTATCTGGTGTTAATGCCCAACAACCCCAAAGCGGGCGGCATTTCACGGCGCATCGAAGGCGAAACCCGCAGCGACCTGCGCGAAGTGATGGAAGTGCTTGAGATCCCTGAAAGCATGGGACTCATTGTTAGAACAGCCGGATGCGGCAAAAACGCCGAAGAACTGCAATGGGATTTGAATTATCTGCTGCAACTTTGGGAAGCCATAGAGCGCTCTGCCGAAGAACATACCGCACCGTTCCTGGTTTTTCAGGAAAGCAACGTGATCATCAGAGCCTTGCGCGACCATTTGCGCGGCAATATTGACGAGATCCTGATCGACAATGAAGAGTCCTTCATACTGGTGCAAAACTTCTTAAAGCAAGTCATGCCGCACTTTTTGCCCAAGGCAAAACTGTATCAAGACGCCGTCCCCCTGTTTAACCGTTACCAGATCGAATCGCAAATCGAAGTGGCTTATGGCCGGGAAGTGTCCCTGCCGTCCGGCGGCTCGCTGGTTATCGACCATACCGAAGCGCTGACCTCAATCGACATCAACTCGGCGCGCGCCACCAAAGGCAGCGACATTGAAGAAACCGCGTTAAACACCAATCTGGAAGCGGCCGATGAAATTGCCCGCCAACTGAGACTGCGCGACTTGGGCGGCCTGTTTGTGATCGACTTCATCGACATGATGTCGAACAAGAACCAGAAAACCGTTGAAAATCAACTGCGCGACGCGCTTAAAATCGACCGCGCCCGCATCCAGACCAGCCGCATTTCGCGTTTTGGTCTGCTGGAAATGTCCAGGCAACGGATGCGTCCGTCCTTGGGCGATTCCACTCAACTGCCCTGCCCCCGCTGCAAAGGTCAAGGCACGATTCGTAATGTAGAATCGGTCGCACTGTCCGTACTGCGTATTCTTGAAGAAGAAGCGATGAAAAAAGGCACGGAAAAAGTCATTGCCCACTTGCCGATAGAGTGCGCGACTTTTCTGTTAAACGAAAAACGCAGCGCGATTGAGCAAATCGAGCACCGACTGAAAGTCGGCATCGTGATTCTGCCCAGCAAGCATTTGGAAACACCGGCTTATGACATTGAGCGCATCAAGGAAAAAGAACTGGGCGACAGCAAAGCCAGCTACTTGCAAATAAAAGCGGAAGACATCACCATCCCTGAATTTGCCCAGCAAGTAAAACCGAGTGCTACCAAAGCGGCGGTCAAGGAATTTCTGCATGAATCGCCCGCACCGGTGCAAAGCAAAAATGAATCATCCAGCCTGATCCAACGCTTCTGGCACAAACTGGTAGGCCCCAGTGCCGAGCCCAAAGCAAGGGCAAAAGCACCGTCCATACAAACCGCCGAAAGAACCAAGCCTGTGGCTGACGAAAGCCAAGCAAACAGAAGCAGAGGCAGTAGACAAGGCCAGGGGCAAAGCCAGGAAAGAGGACGCGGCCGTGGCCGTGGTCGCGGACAAGGCCGCGACCAAAATCCAAAAACCGAGCAAGTTCAAGCGTCTGAACAAGGACAAGCGCCCAAACAACCAAGGCCGGAGCAAAATCAGGATTCGCCTCGTCCAAACCGCCCTCCTCGCGGTCAAGGCCGGAACGTCAAGCGCAATCTTGATCCGGCGAACTTGCCTGTCGCAAAAATCGAACAGCTTAGAAGCGAAGCTGTCGATGTTGCCGAGGTTGTATCAACTGCGCCAGAGCTTGATTCTTCTGCGACCAGTGACCAGCCTAAGAGAAACAATGCCAGAAGAGGGCCGAACCGCAGAAGACCGCGTAACCCCAACTACAAGAAGCCCGAGACAGATGGCGAGTCAAATGGCTCGCATGAAGCGTCCAGCCCAAGCAACGACGAGCCGCGTCCTGCATCACCCCGTTCTTATGATAACGACTTTGCAGAAAGAGCGGAAAGAACCGAGCGCCCGGAGCCACAGGCTAATATCCCTAGCCAAGCTAACAGCGGCAATCAGGGATCAGAAACTCCAAGACCGGCAGCTGCCGTCGAATCAGCGCCGGCACCCAAACCGGTTGAAGTGGTAAGACAAGAAACGGAATAATGATCGAGGCGATTGATTTTGCCCACCTCACCCAAAAGGTACGCGCTGCGTACCTTTACTTGACTTGAATCAACATACGGCGCAATACGGCTACCGCCTATTGCGTCCTACGGATTACACCTTACTAAGTTGGTCTGGCTCCCAATCTCCAGACTGGGAACCTCGAAGGTGAAACGCTAGCTTCGCGAAACAGGAAGCTGGAGCTTCCACAACCGAATTCCCAAGCTTGGAACTTGGGAACTAGCGAAAAGCTACTGACAGCTGGAGTGCAGGCTTCGCCTGCAAACGCAAGCAGAGCTTGCACTCCGGTTGCAATGGATAGCAAGGCCGCGCGATGCGCCAACTTCACTCGTGAATTGCAGCCGCCTTTTCCGCATCCACTTTCTTTAGAAAAGGCGCAACAGCTAGCGATGCCACGAACATAACGGCGATAACCTGAAACAGATTATTAAAGGTCATCACTTCCGCTTCCCGCAAGGCAAGTCCGGTGATTTGTTTTAACGCGGCCAGATCAGGATCGGGCAGGTTCATTTGCGCCATTGACGCACTTAGTCCTTCCAGCATTTGCTGCGCCTGATAACTGGTTGCAGTCACCGATTCGCGCAACGTCGCATAATGGGCTTTGGTTAAATAAATCATTTGCGTATTGGCAACGGCAAGGCCGATAGCCCCGCCGAGATTACGCATCAGGTTATAAAGCCCGCTGGCATTTTTGACTTCTTCGACCGGCAACCGGCCTAAGGCCAGCGTGTTGATGGGCAGGAAACACAACATCAAGGCGCTGCCCCGGATAGCCTGCGGCCAGAAAAACTCCCAATAACCGGATTCGCCGGTTAATCCGCCATTCATCCATGAACCCAGCGCAAACAAGCTAAGTCCGAGGCACAGCATCCAACGCAAATCCATTTTCTTTTCCAACGGCCCGGCTACAAACGCCGAGAGCAATTGAAACAACCCGACGACCATTAAATAGTGGCCGATTTGCAGGCTGTTAAGGCCTTTAACGCTGGACAGATAAATCGGCGTCAAATAAATGATGGTATAAAGCCCCACGCCCAATACAAAACTGTAGCCGCAGCCCACCGCAAAATTGCTGTCGCGGAATGCGTAAAGATCGATAATCGGGTGAGGATTTTTTAACTCCCAAATCAGCATCGCGATGCCGCTGACGACGGCAACAAGGGTCAAGGCGATAATCAGGGTGTCTTCAAACCACTGCTTGCTTGCGCCTTCTTCCAGCACAAACTGCATGCTGCCCAAGAAAACAGCAATCAGGGCTATGCCGACAAAATCGATTTTCTGCAACAACGCCCAGTCAGGCTGATCAATATCAAGATACTTCCACACCATAATGCAGACTATGATGCCGGGGATGATGTTGATCAAAAACAGCAATTGCCAGTTGTAGGTTTCGGAAAGAAAGCCGCCCAGCACCGGCCCGATAGTCGGCGCCATGGTCACAATCAAACCGAGCACGATGCTCATCGCCGATTGCAAGCGCGGCGGAAACAAAATGAAGATCACGGTGAAGGTCATCGGAATCATCGCGCCGCCAAGAAAGCCCTGCAGACAGCGGAACACGATCATCGACGGCAGGTTCCAGGCGAATGCGCAAAGCAGGCTGGCTAAAGTAAACCCCCCAGCCGAGATGACATAGAGATAGCGGGTCGAGAACACCCGGCCCAGCCAGCCGGACAACGGAATAACGATGACTTCGGCAATCAGGTAAGAGGTCTGCACCCAGGCGATTTCATCCTTGGTAGCGGACAGCCCGGCCTGGATTTTCTGTAAGGAACTGGCGACAATCTGGATGTCCAGCACCGCCATGAACACGCCAACCGCCATGCTGAAAAAACCGATCCACTGGCCCAGGGTCAGCGATGTTTCTGTCTTTTCCACCGGATTATTGCACTTTTACTTTGGCGGCAACCGACAAGCCCGGTCTCAACAACTGAATATTCTCGGACGAATCGAAGACTATTTTTACCGGCACCCGGCGCACGATTTTGGTGAAATTGCCGGTGGCGTTTTCCTCAGGCAATATACTGAACTCGGAACCGCTGGCCGGTGAAAAACTGTCCACCTTACCAGTCAGTTCAAGATCGGGATAGGCATCCACTTTAACCGTAACCGGTTGCCCCAAGCGCATGTTTTGCAATTGGGTTTCCTTGAAATTGGCCTCCACCCAGATCTTGCTGTTTTGCACCAGGGAAGCCAACGCAACGCCGGGGCGAACCAATTGCCCAAGCTGCACACCGCGATTGCCTATGATGCCGTCTACCGGCGCTTTGACTTGGGTATGTTCCAGGTCTATTTTCGCCAAAGTTAATTGTGCTTGGGCATTTTCCAGACGCGCTTCGGTTTCGGTGATTTCAATATCGAGTGTGGCTAATTGATTGTGTTCGGCGTTTGATGCCGCTTGGGAACCTCTTAATTCAGCCGCCGCCTGTTTGGACTCCGATTGAACTTTATCCAGGGATTGCCTGGCCGCCGATCCCCGATCAATCAGGTTATTAAAGCGCTGCAAATCTTTTTGGATTTGCTCCCGTCTGGCTTGCACCGCCGCTATATTGGCACCGGCAGTTTCGATATGATCCCGCTGGGAGGTTTTCATCGCCCGCAGCCGCGCAATATGCGCTATTTCCGCGCTGACATCGGCTGCCGCCTGCATGACTTTGGCCTGATAATCCCTATCATCAATCGTTACCAGAACGTCTCCTTGCTTGACGGCCTGATTGTCATTGACGGCTATCTGCGTCACATAACCCTGCACTCGGGGGCTGATCAACACGATATTGCTGTGTAAATAGGCATCGTCGGTAGTTTCATAATGCTGACGATCCAGCAGCCAATAGCCGATTCCTGTGACCAAAAGAGCGACTATCAATAAAATCATTAAAGCAGAACGAAAGCGGGGCATAATCGACCTTGATAAACTAAACGGTTTAGTTTAGTCTAGCGTATCAGCAGATATTACGCAAAAATAAAAAAATGCCCTCAGAACCCATAGACCCCAAGCGCCTAGCCATTCTTAATGGCGCAACCCGTATGTTTCTGGCACACGGCTACCGTAACGTAAGCATGGAAAAAATCGCTCAGGCGGCACCGGTTTCCAAGGCGACGCTATACAACCATTTCGACAGCAAAAACGCCCTGCTGGCAGCGGTCATTTCCGAGCTTTGCGAATCTTTATTGCAAACCATGACCCAGGCCACTATCGAATCGGATGATGTTGAAAACAATCTGACCCAAATCGCGACATCCGCAGTGGATTTAATTTATGCCGAAGATGCCCTAGCCATTTACCGGCTGGTGGTAGCAGAAAGCCCTGATTTCCCTGAACTTGGTCAATTGTTCTATGCCAGCGGCCCGCAAGCTGCACTAACCCAGCTGGAAGATTATTTTCGGCGATTGAATGCCAGTGGCAGCTTTAACATTGCCGATCCGGTATTTGCGGCGGATGCGTTTTTCAGCATGCTGAAAGGTGATCTGCATGTGCGCTGCCTGTTAACGAAAACGCTACGGCCTTCCGCTGATGACAAAAAACATCTGGTCTCGCGGGTCATTGCTTTTTACATGCGGGGTATGCTCCATGCTGATTCATAAAAAAACATTAATCGGCCTATTGATGGTTTTTGTTGCCACAGAAGCTTGGGCAGAAACGCTGGAAGACGCCTGGGACAGTGCCATTAATAATAACCACCAGATCAAGTCGGCAAAAGCCGATACCAGTGCCTCCGAACAGCAGCTTCAATCGGCGCAAGGCCAACGCTTGCCTGATCTTAACGTGAGCAGCGGTTACACCCAGTTTAGTGAAACACCGGCCGCAAAAGCCCAAATTGCGGGCCAATCAACTCAGTTCAGTACCACTCAGGCCGGAAGCGTAAAAGCCCAGGCGATAGCCTCGGTGCCGATTTTTACCAGCGGGCGTATCAGTCATAACATCGATGCCGCCGAAGCCTCGTTGCAAGCCGTTCAATCCAATGAAACCACCTCGGTATTAAATATCAAAATGCAGGTGGCGGAAGCCTATATCACCGTGTTGCGTATGGAAAGCGCCTTGCAAGTCGCGCAAAGCCATGTCGATACGCTGGAGTTGCACATGAAGGATGTGAACAATCTGTTCGATCAAGGCATGGTTGCACGCAATGACGTATTGGCGGCCAATGTCGAACTGGTCAATGCCCAACAGCTGGTCGTTCAGGCGGACAATCAACTGGACATTGGTCGGGCACGCTATAACCGGTTACTGGATCGAAATCTTGCCGATACCGTTAAACTGACTCATCAGTTCCCGGACACTCCACAAGGGACATTAAACGAGCTGAGCAGCACTGCGATAAAACAACGCCCGGAACTGGTCGCGCTGGCGCAGCAAATAGAGTCGCTAGACCAACAGGCGCAAAGCGTAAAAGCCGGTCTGTTGCCGCAGGTCGCCGTCAATGGCGGCTATCAATATCAGGAAAACCGCTATCAGGCATTTCAAGGCCTGTGGATGGCCAATGTCGGTATGGAATGGAAGATTTTCGACGGCAGTTCCGGTCATCGTAGCGATGCGATAACTAGGCAAGCCATGTCCTTAAAAGAACAGCGCGACGATTTGTCCAGCATGATCGGCTTGCAGGTACGTCAAGCCTGGCTGGATATTCAAGAGACGCAAAAACGCATCGCCGTGACTCAGCAAGCCATAGCACAAGCCGATGAAAATTTGAAAGTCACTACCGACCGCTACCAGCAGGGTTTGTCCACCAATACCGACGTGCTTAAGGCAGAAGATTTGCGCACCACCATCCATGGTAATTTCAACAATGCTACTTACGATGCCGCATTGGCTACGCTACACTTGCGGCGTGCCGTGGGTGTTTTATAAAGCGCATCATTCGAGATTGATGCGCTTCACTGCGTTCAGCACATCCTATAGATTTGCCTTACAAGTTAAACGGCTCAACATCGCCCGGTTTGCGGAGCATTTTATTCACTTCGTCAAGATGCAATTCTTCCCCGACTATCATGTCTCTTGCATATTCCTCCAGCAGCACTGAAATACCCTCAGAAGCTTTCAGCAATTCAAAATAGGCGGCTATCGCTGTTTTCTCGTGCTCCATGCTTTCTCTTAGAATATCGCCAATATCATGTTTGGCTGTTTCCAATAAAGGGCCGATCTTAAGGGAAGGATGTCCTCCCAATAAGGTCACCAGCTCACCCGCTTTATGCGCATGAGCAAGACTCTCGTCAGCATTGCCCTTAAGCCAGGAAACAATAGGAATACGGTTATAGCCATAAATCATAAGAGAGTAATGCGTGTAGCGAACAACCCCCGCCAATTCAAGCTCCATAATTTTGTTAAGAATTTCTACAGCCCGTTGCTTTTCTTGATCGTTCATGTCGATTCTCCATTTGTTTAAAAAATACGCCACCTAACATTAAGATATTCATCAAAATCCTGATAACGATGTACGGCACCACATCAGTCTTTAATGGAGTTCGAGTATAAACAATTCCGTTTTGGATAGATAACTAATCATGCAAAATCTGCAATGCTACTTATAACGAACGCTTCCAGGATGCCGGTATAAATTTGCGCAAACCCAATCTAACGATATGCCCCATCCCGGTTTTTCAGTTATAATTCTCAACTTTTTATTGCCCAAGAGCATTAAACCGTGTCCAGCATAAACAACGACTTATCGACTTTTCAGGGACTCATCCTGGCCTTACAGGAATACTGGTCAGCTCAGGGCTGCATTTTATTGCAACCGTTGGATCAGGAAGTTGGCGCGGGGACATTCCATCCCGCCACTTTTTTACGCGCCATAGGCCCTGAGCCTTGGAACGCAGCCTATGTGCAACCGTCGCGCCGACCGACCGACGGACGTTTTGGCGAGAACCCCAACCGTCTGCAACATTACTACCAATATCAGGTGGTTTTAAAACCATCACCGGACAATATTCAGGAACTGTACCTGGGTTCGTTACGCCATTTAGGCCTGGATTTGCTCGAACATGATGTGCGCTTTGTCGAAGACAATTGGGAATCGCCCACCTTGGGCGCATGGGGATTGGGCTGGGAAGTCTGGCTAAACGGCATGGAAGTGACCCAGTTCACCTATTTCCAGCAAGTCGGGGGGCTTGAATGCAGACCGATTACCGGTGAAATCACTTACGGGCTGGAGCGCATCGCGATGTACTTGCAGGGCGTTAAAAGCGTTTATGATCTGGTCTGGACTAACGGCCCATTCGGCACCGTCACTTACGGCGACGTGTTTCATCAAAATGAAGTGGAAATGTCCGCTTACAACTTCGAGCACGCCAACGTTGAGTTCATGTTCCAGTGTTTCGACATGTACGAGCAGGAATGCACCAAACTGATCGCCTTGAATTTACCGTTACCGGCCTATGAAATGGTGCTGAAAGCCTCGCACGCCTTTAACCTGCTGGATGCGCGCCACGCCATTTCGGTTACCGAGCGCCAACGCTATCTGTTACGAGTCAGGAATTTGGCCAAATCCGTTGCTGAAGCCTATTACCAACGCCGGGAATCACTGGGCTTCCCGATGTTAACCGAGCAGGGAGCATAACATGAGCACAAGCAAACATTTACTGTTCGAGCTGGGTTCGGAAGAATTGCCACCCAAGACCTTGCTAAAACTGAGCAATGCCTTGTTGAACAACATCGTTCAGGGACTCAATGCCGCCGAGTTAACCTTTACCGGCAGCAAGGCTTACGCCACACCCAGACGTTTGGCCGTTCTGATTGAAAACCTGTCCACGGCGCAACCGGATAAAACCGTCGATAAACGCGGCCCTGCCCTGCAAGCGGCATTTGCGCCCGACGGCACACCCAGTAAAGCGGCCTTGGGTTTTGCACTCAGCTGCGATACCACCTTCGACAAACTGGAACGCTTGAAAACCGACAAGGGCGAATGGCTCAGTTTTACCCAAGCCGTCAAAGGGCAAGCAACCGAAAACCTGATCCCCGACATTATCCGCCAGAGCATCGCCGTATTACCAATTGCCAAGCGTATGCGCTGGGGCAGCTTCACTACCGAGTTCGTAAGACCCGTACACTGGGCGGTTTTGCTTTTCGGCGACGGCGTCATTGACACGGAAATTTTAGGACTGCAAACCGGTGCGACAACCCAAGGACACCGCTTCCACGCGCCGCAAGAAATCACCCTGACCAAGCCGGAAGATTATGCCGATGTGTTGTACAAACAAGGCCGCGTCATTGCCGATATTGAGCAACGGAAAACGCTGATCCGCGATGCGGCGCAAAAAGCCGCCGCCGCAGTAAACGGTTTTGCACATATCGAGGACGATTTGCTGGAAGAGATTGCCGCCCTGAACGAATGGCCGGTGCCGATTACCGGGACTTTCGATCCACGTTTTCTGGAGCTACCGCCAGAAGTGCTGATCACCACCATGCAGACCAACCAGAAATATTTTCCGGTTAAAAATGCCGACGGCGGTTTGCTGGCGAACTTCATCACTTTCAGCAACATTGAAAGCACCAACCCTAAATCCATCCAACAGGGCAATGAGCGCGTGGTGACCCCTCGTCTTTCCGATGCCGAATTTTTCTGGAACCAGGATCGTAAAAAAACGCTGGAAGATCGTGTAGAAAGCTTGTCCAGCGTTGTTTTCCAGGAGAGTTTGGGCACGGTTTACGACAAAACCATGCGGGTTAAAAACCTCGCCAAATTTATCGCCGGACACCTGAACGCCGATGTTGAACTGGCCGAACGCGCCGCGTTATTAGCCAAAACCGACCTGATGACCGAAATGGTCGGCGAATTCGGCAATCTGCAAGGCATTATGGGACGCTACTATGCGCTGGCCGAGCACGAACCGAAAGCGGTCGCTCTGGCGCTTGAAGAGCAGTATTTCCCCAAACAATCCGGTAGCCCAACTGCCGGCAGTACAACCGGGCAAATTCTCGCCATCGCGGAAAAAATAGACACGCTGGTCGGTATATTTGCCGTCGGCCTGATCCCTACCGGCGACAAAGACCCTTATGCGTTGCGCCGCGCTGCATTAGGCATACTTCGAACTATCATCGAGAATAAGCTTAACATCAACATCGTTGAGTTGACGGAATTTGCCAGCGTTCAGATTAAAACCATTTCCGATCAAACCGGCGCTCAACCTGCAACATCCGACCGGGTTATCGATTTTATTTTTGATCGCTTGAAAGGCTATTGCCTGGATCAAGGCTATAGCGCCGATGAGTTTGACGCAGTGATCGCAGTGACTCCCGCCGAACCGCTGGATTTTATGCAGCGTTTGCAGGCGGTTAAAGCCTTCAGGCAACTGCCTGAGGCCGAAAGCTTGGCGGCGGCGAACAAACGCATCCGCAATATCCTGAGAAAATCGGAGTCCCAACCGGCAGCTGCTGTCGGCACATTGCTTGAAGATCAAGAAAAACAGCTGTTGCAAGCCGCCCTGCAATCTGCCGAGGACATCAAACCATTACTGGCGCAGCATAATTATCAGGCGACACTTAACCGTCTGGCGGGCTTGCGTAATGATGTCGATGCGTTTTTCGATCATGTGATGGTGATGACCGATGACCTTGACTTGCGCGCCAACAGGCTGGCATTGCTCAACCTGTTATCCGAGCAGTTTTTGACCTGTGCCGACATTTCCAAACTGCAATCGTAAACGCATGCCCGAAAACCGCTACGTGTTGCTGGATCGTGATGGCGTCATTAATCAGGACTCGGATGACTTCATCAAATCCCCGGAACAATGGCTGCCGATAACCGGCAGCCTTGAGGCCATAGCCATGCTTAATGAGCACGATTATAAAGTCGTGGTAATCACCAATCAGTCCGGTGTCGGGCGTGGCTTATTCGATACTGCGATGCTGGAAAAAATCCATGCAAAAATGCAACGCATGACCGAAGAAAAAGGCGGAAAAATCGATGCGATCTATTTTTGCCCGCATGGCCCTGACGATAACTGCAACTGCCGCAAACCCAAACCGGGCTTGCTTGAACAGTTTGCAAACGAGCACAATGTCAGCCTGACCGGCATGGCTGTTATCGGCGATTCGCTACGCGACCTCCAGGCAGCAGAGGCGGTCGGTGCCAGCCCGATACTGGTCAAAACCGGTAAAGGCCAAAAAACCCTAACTGAAAATCCTAATCTCAACATTCCTGTTTTTGAGAACTTATATGACGCAGCAAAACACATCACATCAAGATCCTAGGCCTAAAAACTATATCGGCTCGGCGCTGTTATTTGTAGGCATCTTCACTACCGCTACCGTAGTCGGCATATTGCTTATTTTAGGCATGCTGACGACCTTTAAAATACGCTGGAAAATCGGTTATGCCTGGTGCGCTATTATCGGGTGGATAACCAAAGTGACTTGCGGCCTCACCTATGAAGTCGAAGGATTGGAAACCATCGATCCGAAACGACCGGCGATTATCATGAGCAATCATCAGTCGGCATGGGAAACGCTGGCCTTGCGCTATATCCTCCCGCCGCATTCGGTGGTGATCAAACGCGAATTGCTTTATTTTCCGATCTGGGGCTGGTCGCTGCTGACCTTGAAATCCATCGTCATCAACCGGAAAAACCAACGTGCTTCATTACGTTCCTTGCTAGAGCAAGGCACTAGATATTTGAACGAGGGCTTATCGGTACTGGTTTTCCCGGAAGGCACCCGCGCCGGAGCCAGGGAAGTGTTGAAATTCAATATCGGCGGCGCGATGCTGGCGCATAAAACCGGTTTCCCGGTGATCCCCGTCGCGCATAATGCCGGTGATTTTTGGCCGCGTTACAGTTTTTTTAAATATCCCGGCGTGATCAAGGTAAAAGTCGGCCCAGCCATAGAGACTAAAGGGCGCAAAGCCGCCGACATCAATGCGGAAGCCGAGGCCTGGATAAGGCAGGCCATGAAGGAGATGGATTGAGGAACAGGTTCAAGACGAAAAACCTTGAACCTTGAACCTTGCACCTGACGTATAATGCCCCGCATCGCACTTTTAATTTAATAACGGTAACACTCACATGAAAAAACTATTGCTGATTTCCCTATCTGCCTTATTGCTGCCTGCCTGCTCAGATAGAAATCAATTCGAACAGGCTGTATTGGAACAAATACAATTAGAAAAAGCCTCTGAAAACGCTAATAAGGACTATAAAATATCCCCAGAGCGCATGGCTAAATGCGTCGTCGATACAGTCTCGAACAACATGCCCGGCATTTTTGCTCTCGATCCCAATCGCCTGATGGCTTACCGTAACTATACAAAAATGTTGACGCTATCCTCATCTAAAGACCCCAAAAAGACCCTGGAAGAACTACGCGTTGATTTCGGTTCGCCAAAAGAACTCGCTGAAGCTCATGCCAACTATACCGAAAGCCAGATGGACTGCTTATCTGCCCTGATCGGTGAATCAGAAGGCGCAGCAAAAGAAGAAAAATAACCCTGTCTGTATGAGATTCAAGGGCGACTACTGGTTTGTCGCCCTTAAACTCCCACAACCTAGGCCATCAATCGGCTCCGCAACAGCGTTTAAACTTCTTGCCGCTACCGCATGAGCACGGGGCGTTCTTGCCCAGATTAGTCTGTAGCCCCACCTTGCCGATGGACTTAACCAGCCCATCCAGATAAAACCAGCCGCCCGCGCGTTTAACAAACTGGCTGATCTCATTCATAACGAACTCTTCGCCATCCTGCAAATAATACGCCTTAAACTCCACCATGCCCTTAGCATCCTTGGCTCCGCCTTTTTTAGTATTGCCGATTTCCAAGCGCTGCCAATCGACTTTTTCTTTGGAAAAATCGATCAATTCAGGCCGTACAGAGGCATCCCAAGTATCCAGCAAATAATCGGCATTATGCATCGCATACGCGGCAAAGCGCGAACGCATTAAAGCTTCGGCAGTTACGGGCTTTTTGTCGCCGAAATGAAATAGGGCGCAGCATTGAGCGTATTCGATGCCCGAGCCGCAACGGCAGAAGATAGATGCATTCAAAAGAAATTCCTTATTAAAGTTGGCGGCTTATTTTACCTTGATCTGCATTTGATAGCCGAGCATATAAGGATAAAATAAAAATAGGCGGCGATGGATTGCCCATTGGGGGTAGGCCACCGTATGGATGCCAGTCTTTGCTGTCATTAAGAATGACTAACTTTAAATACTGTGATCAAGACGCTTGTTTTTGTTCGCCTGACAACTATACTGAAAGCCGTTAATGAATCTTCAATACGTAAAACAACGTAGAAAAATAATCGGAAAATTGGGAAAATCAGCATCGGAACTATCCGTAACACCCAACCAAAAGCATTAGCTTTTATTATACTAATTTTGAAACTTTGTTCGACGACTTCAGGATCCCATCCATGCCTAAGATTAATTTTCACCACGCAATAGGCTTTACCTTAGTTGAAGTCCTGGTTTCCATCGTCATCTTGGCACTAGGATTATTAGGCTTGGCCTCATTACAAGGAATTTCGCTGAAAAACAATCAAGATGCTTTTTTATTCAGTCAGGCAAATGCGCTGGCTTATGAAATGAGTGATAGGATTAAAGCCAATAGACTGGAATGGATCGTTGCCATCCCCGCTCCGGCGGCTGCCTGCGTTGATGGATGCAACTCTTCAGGAGCCTCTTGTACAGCTACCCAGATGGCCGCTTACGACTATTGCTACTGGCAGCAAAAAGCTATTGCAACGCTATCAACTGGAGCTACCGCTGTTATTACAGCAAGCCCAAAGGCTGGTTCAACCACCTGCACCGGAGGTGCGTCATCACTCTGCTTAACAATGACATGGTCTCGCACCAATCAAAACTTAAGCGCCGCGATGAATACCACAAACTTCGAATTGGAAGTAACACCATGAACACACATCAACGGGGTTATACGCTGATTGAATTGATGATCAGCATGCTGTTGGGTCTGATGATGATTTCCGGATTCGGCAGTCTTTTTTCGCAAACGCAAAAAAGCTCCACCATTCAACGTTCACTCAGTTACATGATGGAAGATGGACGCTATATACTGGAAGTATTCGGCAGAGAGTTACGTCGTACAAACTCACTAAGAAGCAAAATGACTGCAACTGGTAGCGCTGCTGTAGTGTTTACTGCTGATCCATTGGTATTAGGGTCAACCATGAATTTTGGGCCAGGCGACTACATTAGGGGGGACTATAACGCCGCAGGATTCGGTACAGCCTTCAATATTAACCAACTGGCGCTGAGGTATCAGTTAACCAATATAGATGAATTAGCGCAAACTGATCCCAACTCCACTAATTCAGCGTGCGAAAGACAAATACTCTTGGGAGCCGGAGAAGACCCGGCTACCCAAGTGCATGTCGTAACACTTTATTTTTTTATAGATTTCGATGCTACTACAAACGCACCCGTTCTTTACTGTCTAGCAAAACGGCAAAATTTCAGTACCAGTCCTGTTACCACTGTTACATCTACTGCGGAACCCCTGATTTCCAACGTCCAAAAGCTGGTAATAACCTACGGAATTGATTCTGATGATGCTGACGCGAATGGTATTGGTGATGATGGTAATGCAAATTATTATGTAGCTGCCGATAGCATCGGCGGTGCGGGGCAGCCAACGTGGCAACAAGTCGTCGCAGCCAAGTTATCCGTAGTATTGCGGAGTGAGGATGATAACTTAGCAACAACCTCAGTCAGCTACACCGTAGACGGCGCAACCGGCTCACCCTTTACAGCCGCCGACAAACGATTGTATCGGGTTTCTTCAACGACTATTGCATTTCGTAATTAAATTTAATGTAAGAGACATACTATGAACAGTAAAGCAATATGTGTCCCCCATCAACGCGGAGCGGTTTTAGTCTTTAGCTTAATTATGCTGACACTACTAACCCTCGTTAGCGTTAGTATGATTCAGCATAACAAACAAGAACTTGCGATGACCGGAAATACTCTGGAACAAACCAAGTCTTTAGCACGCGCTGAAACCGAATTAACCCAAGCAGAACAGGTCATTGATACAACTCGCCTGGATCCCGCAGACCCTACCAATAGAAAATGCAATAGTCTCGACGCAAACCAAATAAATGAAAACCAAGTTATTCTTACCACGGCTACAGGTAAAGCAACGGTAACAGCGGTTTATTGCCTCACGGCGAGCAAAATACAAACTCAATGCACCTTTACGGGCGGAGTTCGCGACGACACTGTAGCGGCCTGCATGTGTTCCGACGGCACCGAAATTTATACTGTAAAGTGGGTGTCTACAGCAGACAGTAATTACGGCTCACAGCGGACTGTTGAATCTAATTATGCTGTTGATTGCTCTGCTGGACAATTCTAAAAGAATAGTCGTATCTATAAATGCTATCGACGGCATGGATGCGGGAGCAATTACCTATACAAGTTCACAACAGGTACTAAAATATGATTTACAATAACTGTGAGGCAATTAACAGACCCATCAAGAGCCAATAGTACAATCGAGTTGTTCCTAATAAAAACCAAACAGGTGAATGCGATGAAAACAAAAAAAACAATATTGTCTCTGGCAATCAGCGCGTTGCTGACCGCTGGAGTGGCTAGTTATCCGATACATAGCTATGCTGAAAGCAAATCAAGTGACTCAAGTAAATCAAGCGACTCAAGTAAATCAAGCAGCTCAAAATCATCCGATAGTGACAAGCGTAGCGATAGCGGTTCAGGAGATAAGTCGAAACAAAAAATCACTGTCTGCCATGTCCCCCCTGGTAACCCAGAAAATAAACACACTATCCACATTGCGATGAGCGCATGGGCAGCCCATAAAGCACATACAAACACTAAAGGCCCGGATTTTGCCGATTATTTAGGTTCTTGTAACAACCAGCCCATCACTCCTGCCACTCCCCCTACGACTACCACGGAAACATTGCACGTTATTTCCGGTTGCACCGGCGCAACCCGCGAAGCTTTGGCAACCAAAGTACAATCCTATTTTGAGCCCATTACCGTAGCCGATACCGCATTAGACGATGAATCCGTCGTCACTGCGATGAGCCAATGTTTAGACAAGGGCGATAGCAGCGATAGCGGCAAAGGCGGGGATAGCAGCAAATCAAAATCAGGCGGAAAAGGTCAAGGTCGTGACAGCGTGTCAGATAGCGGCAAGCATCATCGGATTAGAGGCTGCCAAAACAAAGACACCGAACATAAAGCCGATTCCAGCGACTCCAGCAAACATGGTTCGTCCGATTCCGACAAAGATGATAATAACAAAAACTATCATAAAAAACTGAAAGATGCTGATAGCGGTCATGACACTAGCAAAGGCATTAAAGATCCAATCGTTGTTTCGGATAGCAGTTTAGACGATAAGGACGTGTGGAAAGAGTACAAGAAATGTGTAGCTGATGCCAATGACTCAAATAAGCTAGACCCAAGCAAAACGGGAAAAGCAAAAAGTGCTGATTCTGGTCATAAACAGCATATCGTAAAAAGCTGTGGAACTGACCAAGACCAAAAACTAAAAGATGTCATTGCTACTCACAAGGATAAAGCAAAAACCGGCACCAACGACCTTATCCTGACCGAAACCAGCTACAATGATGTTTCGATTAAACAGGCCGTAGATGCGTGTGTTAGTGCCGGGGCTAAAGATACCACAACTACCCCTCCAACTACTGGAGTCGGCGGTCGACAAAACTTCAGGGAAAATACTTCACCGATCAAAGATGCGACCCCCACAGGCACAGACACATCTACTTCTTCAACCACCACAGGAACATCTACTTCTTCCACACCTCTCACACAATAAACGAACTAAAATGTATTTTAATTTTAAATAACGTATCGGTATCTGGACACTTGGCACACTGCCAAGTGTCCAGAGCAGCACTATTCTCATTATGAATAACAATAAAGATAACCCTACACGGGGTTTTACACTTATCGAATTACTGATCGTAATCGCCATTATAGGAATTACGATGGGAATTGCAGTACCCAGTTTTCAATCACTCATTGCCAGTAACCGCTTAACAACCTCAGCCAATGGTTTGGTAAGTGCGTTACAATTGGCTAAAAGTGAGGCGATAAAAAGCAATTATCTGGTCATCGTTAGTAGAAATGCCACGTGGGCAAATGGCTGGGTTGTTTTTGCCGATAACAATCAAAATAACACTCAAGATGCTGGCGAGGCTACCATTAGTTCCTTTGATGCACTTAGTACTGATTTTACTGTAACCCCTACCAATGGGTATACCAACAGGGTTACTTATCGTCCAGATGGGCGTAGCACCACTAATGGCAGCTTCAATTTTTGTTCACCTGCAAGTACAGCCGATTTTCGTAGGGTAGTTATTGCCTCTACGGGCAGAGTTCGCGTTGAAACGCCAACAACGGCGGGAATAAGCTATGCGGATGCTTGTCCGTAATCTTAACCAACAACGACACAAATCACCGATCGACCCAAGTTGCCAGATAAGGTAGATAGAATTTTTTGCCTACCACAACTACGAAAAAATCAAAGTAAAGCCACCGAAAAAGTTTAAAAATCATACGACGCTAAAAGACACACATGTTACTATTTAAATCATGAAGCCTTTTAATTGGAATTCTGATAAAAATTATAAACTTATAAAAGACAGAGGCATTTCTTTTGAGGATGTTGTGTTCTGTTTGCAAGGCGATGGGTTGCTGGATGACATTTCTCACCCAAATAATGAAAAGTATGCTCATCAGCGTGTCTTTGTAGTCGCCATTGATGACTATGTCTATTTGGTTCCCTATGTTGAAACAGACGATGAGATTTTTCTGAAAACAATTATCCCTAGCAGGAAGGCCACTAGGCAATATTTTGGAGGTCATTAATGAAAAAATTTAAATTAGACGAAGATGAACACGCTCTTTTAGAGGCGTTTGAAGCAGATCATTTTGAATCGAACTTAACGCCTGAAAGAAAGGCGTTTATTGCAAAGTCCGCCGAAGCAACGTTTAAAAAAGACAAAAAAATCAATATCAGAATATCGGGCCGTGATTTGTCCGCCCTTCAAAGAAGAGCACTTGAGGAGGGCATTCCTTATCAAACACTGGTTTCCAGCATTATTCATAAATATATTTCTGGAAGTTTGTGTGATGTTTTGTCCAATAAGTCTGTGAATAACGCGTAAGGCGGATTCGCCACGAGGCAAGGATTGAGGATAGGATAATACTTATATCCAACTCATCCCGACCTTCTCCCTCAAGGGAGAAGGGGCAGGTACTTGTGTAGATACCTATGCCTTGAGGCTCAACCAAGCTAAACATGAGGAAACGAACAATGAAACTAACTCTAAACCCCACCGCAGTTTTATTGTGTATCATTACACTGGCTATTGTCGGCTTTTATGCGATTGCTGTGGTGTACTATCCCAACACCTACATTATTAGCACCTACGAAGATTTGTACGGCGAGTGGGGGCAGACTTACGGTTTTTTGACCACATTTGTTTTTTCGAGTCTGATTTCACTGAACAAAAATCACCCGCAGCGCTGGTTTTTTGTTTTACTGGCGGCAGCCAGTTTTTATGTATTCATGGAAGAAATCTCGTGGGGACAACGCATCATCGGCTTTGATACGCCATATTTTTTCCACGATAATAGCTATCAAGACGAAGCCAATCTGCATAATTTATTGACCGGCCCGGTCGATTCGTGGACTAAAACGCTATTAACTTATTTTGTTGCCGCAGGCTTATTAGCTTATGGCGTACTCTTCCCTATTGCTTTGCAAGTTAAATTTAAACCTGCAATCTGGTTGACCCAGTGGAGAATCGCTGCCCCACCGCCATTATCGTTAATACCCGCTTTTGTGGCAGCCGCTGTTTTAGAAATCGAGCCGTTTAGTTTTAATGAAGCGGAAGTTGCCGAATTGTTGGTGGCGTGGGCGCTTGCGTTTACGGCATTGGATAGTTGGCTGCTAAGTCGCAACGCACAAAATAAATCGGCGCTACCTTATGCTGCGGTGTTTTTCGTTGCAATTGGCGCAGCATGGGGTACGACTACGTTACTGCTGAATTCACCGGAACAACGCAAAGAAATTGATGACCGACTCGCTAACGGTTACGAAAAATTTGCCGAACGCTATGAAGGCTATGATTACGTTTACGGAGTTGCTGAAGTTCTGCAACACTACAACGAACTCAAACCGAATAATACGGTGATTTTACGCAAGATAGCTGATAATCTGGAGACATTAGGCGAAGCGGAAAAAGCCAAGTCTTTTATGCAAAAAGCAGTCGACGAGGGTTTGCGGCGTGTTAAGGAAGATGAAAACAACATTCAAGCTAATGTATCATTAGCCAAAAGTTATCGTAAACTTGGCGACTATAGCGCAATGGCTGTTTACGCCGAAAAGGCCTATCAGCTCGCGCAAGCCAAGCAACAAGCTGAACCGGATAATGCTTATTGGGCGTATTGGTTAGCCAAAGCCTGCGAACAAACCAATCGTAGAGAAGAAGCTTTAAAATATTATCGTAAAGCCCATCACTTAGAACCCAATTCCTCTCGTTATGATGAGGCCTATCAACAAATGAAAGAAATTATGATTGACTATGAAGACTAAAACACGCGGTTTTACTTTAATTGAGCTTATGGTCACTGTGGCAATTATCGGCATCTTGGCAGCTATCGCCGTCCCGAATTATCGCGCATATGTTATAAAAGGTAAGCGGGCAGAAGCCGAAGGTGCGCTGGTAACTTTTGCAAATGCGATGGAGCAATGGCGGTTACAGAACAGTAGTTATTTGGGTGCGGCAGCCGGAGGAGCCAATACAGGAGCACCTGCTATATTTTCGACTGTCGTCCCTATTTCAGGCGGAACAATAACTTATAATTTAACCATTAGCGCTGTAAACCCCGGGGGAACGACTTACACATTAACTGCAACAGCGGTAGGCGAACAAGCTGTCGACGGCAATTTAAGCCTTACCAGCACTGGGACTAAAACATGTACGGTAGCCAGCGCTTGTCTCAATGGCAATTCGTGGTGATTTGTACGGCAATCTAGCCTTGCACTTCCTAAATAGTTAGAGTTGACGCCAAAAGTAGGTAGCTACTTTTGGCTTCCGTCGATATCAACTGTTTTTTAGGTTACGCGATGTTGCTTGCTCTACAGCATGAGCCATCATAATGCCCGCCTTCTTCCATCTCCGCCCCGTAACTAATTCATTCCTCCACTACTAAGAAATTGAACAGAAATAAAACTTCTGATCACAGCAGAAAATTCTGCGTTGCCCCGATGCTGGACTGGACTGACAGGCACTGCCGCTATTTCCACCGGCTGATTTCACAACACGCATTTTTGTATTCCGAGATGGTGACTACCGGCGCGTTGATTCACGGCGGCCACCACCGGTTTTTGCAATTTAATGCCGCTGAAAAACCTGTAGCCTTTCAATTAGGCGGCAGCAATCCTCGGGAACTGGCCATCTGCGCCAAGATGGTTGAAGATTACGGCTATGACGAGGTCAATTTGAATGTCGGCTGCCCCAGCGACCGGGTTCAGAATGGCCGTTTCGGCGCTTGTCTGATGGCGGAACCCGAGCTGGTCGCCGAGTGTGTTGCCGCCATGCGGCAGACGGTTTCAATCCCGGTCACGGTCAAGTCGAGAATCGGCATTGATGATCGCGATTCTTATGAAGAACTGGCGCATTTTGTATCGACGGTTGCCGATGCCGGTTGCGAAACCTTTATTATCCATGCCAGAAAAGCTTGGCTGAGCGGTTTATCGCCTAAGCAAAACCGGGATATTCCGCCGTTGCGTTACGATGTGGTCTATCAAATAAAACAGGACTTTCCCGGACTTGAAATCATCATGAACGGCGGCATCACGACTTTGGATCAGGCCGAAGCTGTATTGCAGCATGTCGATGGCGTCATGGTAGGCCGGGAGGCTTATCACAATCCTTATATGATGACCGATGTCGACCGGCGATTTTATGGCGAGTCCAAAGAGCCCCGGTCACGGGAAATGATAATGGATTTGTTAATCCCCTATATTCAGCAGCAGCTTGAGCTTAACGATGGCGTCCGCTTAAACAGCATATCCCGACATATTTTAGGCCTGTTTCATGGCGAGCCGGGTGCCAGGGGCTGGCGTCGGTATCTTAGTGAAAATGTCTGCAAACCCGGCGCGGGCATCAAGGTAATTTTAGGCGCTCTAACGCCCCGAATATAGGTAATTGGCGAAGCTTTAAAATTCACAACGCCATGCTGTATACTGACCTGCTATTTTTATAACTGGGATTGAAATAATGGAACAGCATTTTGCCAAGATTATCGAGGCAGTCGGTGAGGATTTAAATCGCGAAGGTCTGATCGATACGCCAAAACGCGCGGCCAAGGCTTTCAAATTTTTAAACAACGGCTACGAAAAAACCCTGGAAGAAGTGCTGAACGGCGCTATTTTTAACGCCGATACCGAAGATATGGTTATTGTGAAGGATATTGAACTGTATTCTTTATGCGAACACCATCTACTGCCGTTTATCGGCAAATGTCATGTGGGTTATTTGCCGCAAGGCAAGGTGATGGGCTTATCCAAAGTGGCTCGCGTAATCGATATGTACGCACGCCGCCTGCAAATCCAGGAAAAACTGACCAAACAAATAGCCGATGCGATTGAGCTTGCAACCGGTGCCCGAGGCGTGGCCGTGGTTATTGAAGCCAAGCACTTGTGCATGATGATGCGCGGCGTTGAAAAGCAAAACTCGGTGATGACGACTTCAGTGATGACCGGAGTTTTCCGCAAAGAGATCAGCACCCGCTCGGAATTTTTAAACCTGATCAACCGATAGGCCGAACCACTCGTGGTGAGCGGAGTCGAACCAATGGCAGCAAAAAAAACCGGCGTATTACTGGCAAACCTGGGCTCACCTACCGCGCCGACGACGTCAGCGGTCAGACGGTTTCTTAAGGAATTTCTTTGGGATCCGCGCGTCGTCAACCTGCCCCGGCCATTGTGGTGGGTAATACTGCATTTTTTTGTGCTGCCTTTTCGCCCCCGCAAATCGGCCTTAGCCTATCGCAATATCTGGCATGAAAAAGGTTCGCCGTTAATTTTCATGACCTTACAATTGACCGAACGGGTTGCCGATAAACTGAATGCCAAGGGTGTCACTACCCAGCATGTGATGCGCTACGGCGAACCCTCGATAGCGAAACAGCTAAAAGCCTTCAAAACGGCGGGCATTGATAACTTGATCGTCCTGCCGTTGTATCCGCAATATTCCTCGACCACCACCGCATCCATCTATGATGACGTGGTTAAGGAGCTGAATCAGTGGAAACATCTGCCAAACATTCACTTTATCAGCGATTATCACCAGCACAGCCACTATATTGCGGCAGTTGCCGAATCCATCAAGCAGAGCTGGCGGGAACACGGCAAAAACGAGCTGTTATTGATGTCATTTCACGGCTTACCCGAGCAGCTGACTAAATGGGGCGACCCTTATTTTCACCAGTGCCATAAAACCGCCGCCCTGATTGCTGAAAAGTTGGGCATCGATGAAAAACAATGGATGATTGTGTTCCAATCTCGTTTCGGCAAGGCGCAATGGCTGAAACCTTATTGCGTGGATACGTTAAAGGAGCTTCCGGGGCGGGGCATTAAAAAAGTAGACGTTGTCTGCCCGGGGTTTGCGGTGGATTGCCTGGAAACGTTGGAAGAAATAGCAATGGAGAACAAGGCTATCTTCATGAAGTCCGGCGGAGAGGAATATCGTTATATAGCGGCGCTGAATGATTCGGAAATTCATGTTGATGCTATAGTTAGTCTTCTTGAACAGAAGCTGTAAGGTATGTGTTTGGAGTGCAGGCTTTGCCTGCAAATCATACTATAGGGGATCTCTAATAATTCAATTTTGAAAGAATAGTGTTATTTAGTTTCAATGACTTACATTCATAAATATCATGGAAAAAGCAATTATTAGAGGCCCCCTATACATTATCGAGGGGCAAGCAAAGCTTGCACTCCCGCTATTTAGCACAATGCTTAATTAGCTTGGGAACCAGCGGAAAGGCCGTAACTAGATTACAAATAGGCTAACCAGATGAACCAAACACTATTACAAAGCTGGCAAAACAACGACTGGCCGACCATCAAATCCAGCAAACCTCTGGATACCGGCGACGGCGTTATCGACCAAAGAACCTTCAACACCATTGAAGTCGATGAGCTGTTCGATGCGGTCAATCACGCCTTGACGATTGCAGGACAGGCGGTGTTGTTTCGCTCTTTAGCCCAACCGCTGAATGAGCTGGTTCAGATCAAGGCAAAACAGCAAGCCGTTGAAGAGCTGCGCAATAACCCGGCTCTAAAAGCACAGCTTGAACGCATCGTGGAACAAGCCGTGCCCAACGAAAAAAACTTCTATTTACTGTTGTTCGGCGAATTTCTGGGAACATTCGGCACTGCCCGGGAAGACCATGAAATTGAAGGCTACGGATATCTGCAATATAAACGGGGCATCCGTTTTATGTTGGAGCTGGTCGATCAGATTCAATCCGTCGAAACTCCGCAAAGCGACTATCTGAAAAGCATATTCGACAAGATCAAAACCTTCTCAGAATCGCGGCCCTATTCGCTGATGCAAGGGCCGGTTTATATCACTGAAAATGCTATTCAATGTAAGGAACAACGGCAGGGGACGTTTTCGCCTGCGGTTATTTTCAAGCCCCGGCTGTTCAAACCGCTACTGATCAGCCTGTTTTTCGGCACCGTCTGGACGCTGGCGCATTTTTTTCCAACCGACATGTTTCAGGTTTCAACCGAGGCCATCCCGACCGCAACCATTTTCTTCGTACCTTTGTTGCTGGCTTACTACCCCATCGTCGGCGGCTTCGACCGGGACAGCTGCATTATCCCGTTAAGAAACGAGTTCAAAAAATCCCCTGCGGTAGCCGAAACTTTGGATGCGCTGGGCCAGCTCGATGAATTACTGTCGTTTATAAAATTTTCCGAAGCATTCGGCGGCAACAAAGTGTTGCCTGAGCTGCTTGAGCAAAAAGACCCGCCGCATCACCGGATCAACCTGCAAGATGCCAGAAACCCGGTTTTAGGCAAACAAAACCCGGATTATGTCGGCAACGATTTTGCGCTGGATGACGACAAACTGGTGTTGGTCACCGGCCCCAACAGCGGCGGCAAAACGGCTTTTTGCAAAACCGTCACCCAAATCCAGCTGCTGGCGCAAATCGGCTGCTTTGTTCCGGCTAAATCGGCAACACTGACCGTCGCCGACCGGATCTTCTACCAAGCCCCCGAAATCAGCCATCTGGACGACGGCGAAGGCCGCTTCGGCACCGAACTGAAACAAACCAAAGACATTTTCCTGGCCGCAACTGCGAAAAGCCTGGTGGTGCTGGACGAGTTATCCGAAGGCACGACCTTCGAAGAAAAAATGGAATCGTCGTCGAATGTACTGAACGGCTTTTACCGCAAAGGCAACAGCACTATTTTAATCACCCACAACCATCAACTGGTCGATCATTTCGTCGCCCAAGGCATCGGCTTGCCAAAACAGGTCGAGTTTGCCGACGACGCGCCGACCTACAAACTGGTTCCCGGCATTTCCAGGGTCAGCCATGCCGACCGGGTGGCGAAAAAAATCGGTTTTTCCAAACAAGACATCGACAACTATCTGGCAGATTCATAATGAAAATAGGCACCGCATTATCAAACAGCGCAACCAAAGCCCTGCTGCTCGGCAGCGGCGAGCTGGGCAAGGAACTGGCTATCGCCCTGCAACGCTACGGCGTGGAAGTGATTGCCGTAGACCGCTATCCGAACGCACCGGCGCAACATGTCGCGCATCGCAGCCATGTGATCGATATGACCGACACGGCCGCAGTCAAAAAACTGATTGCGCTGGAACAGCCGGATTTCATCATCCCGGAAATTGAAGCGATTGCGACCCAGGCACTGATCGACATTGAAGCGGAAGGCCAATGTACCGTGGTGCCTAACGCCAGAGCAATCCAACTGACCATGAACCGGGAAGGCATCAGATCCCTGGCCGCCGAGCAGCTTAAAATACCCACCTCGGACTACGCATTTGCAGAAAATTTTGAGCAATTGCAGGCGGCGGTTGACGGTGGCATCGGTTATCCGTGCTTTATCAAGCCGACTATGTCATCATCCGGCAAAGGCCAGTCGATGGTTAAAAGCGCCGATCAGCTTAAGGCAGCCTGGGATTACGCCAAATCCAGCGGCCGGGTGGATACCGGCAAGGTCATTGTTGAAGCAAAAATAGACTTCGATTTTGAAATCACCCTACTGACAGTACGCGCCAAAAATGAGCGAGGCGAAATCGAGACTCACTTTTGCGCCCCCATCGGCCACAGACAGGAAAACGGCGATTACCGCGAGAGCTGGCAACCGCAAGCCATGAGTGCCGCCGCGATTAAAGCCTCGCAGGACATTGCGTTTAAAATTACCAACGAAATCGCCGGACTCGGATTGTTTGGCGTTGAACTATTCATCAAGGGCGACAACGTCTGGTTTAGCGAAGTCAGTCCCAGGCCGCATGATACCGGCATGGTGACCCTGGTCACACAGAAACAAAACGAATTTGAATTACACGCCAGAGCCATCTTGGGCTTGCCCGTCGATACCGGCATGCACAGCACAGGAGCCAGCGCCGTTATCCTAGGCGGCCTGAATGCACAAGGCGTGATTTACGAGGGGCTGGACAAGGCGCTTGCCGTGCCGACCAGCGAAGTCAGATTATTTGGCAAGCCTGAAGCATTTACCAACAGGCGCATGGGTGTTGCGTTAGCTACCGCTGAAACTGTCGATGAAGCCAGAAACAGAGCGGTCAAAGCCGCAACGATGATCGTTATTAAACCTGACCGATAGGTGACAATATGATGAGAATTGCCGTTTTATTAACCACATTACTCATCTCAATTGAGGTGCAGGCCGACATCTATAAATTTATCTCGAATGACGGCCGCATCTACTACACTGACAAACCTAAAAACAGCCTGTACAAACGCATCATCCGAACAAGGCCGATAAATTATTCCGCCGCCCTGCCCTATATGGGTACCAACAAAAAGAAGTTCGCCGATCTTATTGCCGAAGCGGCCAACCGGCATCAGGTTGATGCTAGACTGCTACATGCCGTTATTCAGGCAGAATCCGCTTACGATGCCAACGCAATCTCCTCAGCCGGAGCCGTCGGTTTAATGCAGCTAATGCCTGATACCGCAAGACGCTACGGCGTTGTTAACCGGAACGACCCTGTCCAGAATATCGACGGAGGAACCCATTATTTGAAAGATTTGCTCAGGATGTTCGATTCAAACCTAAATCTAGTCGTTGCCGCCTACAACGCCGGTGAAAACGCGGTGATCCGGTACAACCACACCATCCCGCCGTATCCCGAGACCCAGAATTACGTCAAAACAGTGATGTCTTTGTATTACAGGCGGTCTTGAGATGATGGGCTGTATGTCTTGTTAGAGGCAAACGTTGCGTTACTTAAAAATCGAAAGGGGTTGTTATGAAACATCAATTTTATGTTGTGCTGACCTTAATGCTGTTATCAAGGGTTGCGTGGGGTGACGAATACCAGGGTTATGGCGTTTACGGTAACCCTTCGGTCACCAACCCATACACACAGCGGCTTTATAATAGCCAAGGATATTACAGTGGCCCCATTACCATTAATCCGCCGACTACGACCACTGCATCGACACCAAATACCGTGTCGACTCCGAATGTTGTCGGTAATCCATACACCCCATACAACTCACCGAATCCCTATACAACCAACAACCCCTACTCTGCCGACTCGATCAACACTCCGTATAATGACATACCGGATAGCATAAGCAATCAGTATGGAACTAATGGCAATCCTTACAATCCAAACAACATAGCGTATCCGTATGAAAGCTACGCCACGCCTTACGCTCCAAACACAGTCAACAACCCGCCGTATGACCCCAATAATCCATATACCCCCGATCCGTAACGCTCCTTACGATCCAAGCTCGGTCACAACCCCAGATACTGTCCACATCCCGTATGATCTCTACGGCACCCTTTACGATTCAAACCTATATTGAGAGGCCAGATTAACCATTATGAGCAATCGCACCTGCTGGGTTACGGTGCCAAAAAACAACACCTTACCAACCTTACTTAGCCCGGCTGACCACATAAACGCCGATTAACACCAAAGCAGTCCCGGCCAGTTGCGCCGGGGTCAAGGTTTCGCCTAACAACAAAAAGGCCAACGCCAAGGTACCTATCGGCCCCGTGGAACTGATAATGGACGCCGAACCCGCGCCGATGCGCCTGATCCCGGCATTCATAAAAAAGGCCGGAAGCACGGTGGAAAAAACCGCCATGATCAGCGCCAGCCAATAAACATTGGTCGGCAAATCCAGCAGCTTAACCCCATGCTGAATCACGAAATGCAGGCCGGTCGCAAGACAAGCTACCGTCATCGAATAGGCGGTAAAGCGCGTCGAGCCTATCCGCTTAACCATCATGCCGCTGCCCATTAAGAAAAAAGCAAACGCGATGGCGCTAGCCAAAACCAATGCCGAACCTAACAACAGCCCCGACGACGCCATTGCCGCCATGTTATCGACAAATACCAAAATCATCCCAGCATAGCTTAAAACCAACGCAACAGCTTGGTGACGATTGATGGCACGGCGTTGCAGCGCCGCCGTGAACAAAACGACAAAGGTCGGATAGAGAAATATAATCAAGCGCTCAAGACCTGCCGAGATGTATTGCAACCCCGCAAAATCAAGAAAGCTGGCAATGTAATAACCCAACAGGCCTAAGCCGAAAATCATCAGCCAGTCGTGTCTGTTTAACCGCTGCGCATCATCTGTTGTCGAATCGTTGGCCGACCATAACGCAACCACCAGAAAAAATGGCAAGGAAATCGCCATGCGCAGCACCATCAAGGTGATCGCATCCAGTTGGTTGCTGTAACTGTAAGCTAATTTGACCAGCACAGCTTTAGCCGAAAAGCCGAACGCGCCGAGTAAAACAAACAGATACCCGAAAATAGCCTGACGGTTGTTTTGCGGTATAGATTCGGGTTGATGCACAAACTTCTCCTTAAAATGGAAAAACTGCGAATCTTGCCGGAGAGACTACCAAAGCAACGGGGACAAGACCCGCAGTTGCTTAGCTAAAATGGACTTAATGAACCAATAAAACAGCACTGCGGTGAAAGCTAATAATCTTTCGCAGCCATCGTGTGTTGAGTTTTAGGAATAAGGTCATAGGGTTCATGGTTTGTATTCTATGAATACGGTTATACGTTGTCAATTTACGTTGCATGATAAAATCAAGTTCAACCAACAACGGGTTCAAACTCATGAATCACATTGCCATAAAAATGCTGATGGGAGATAAAGGCAAATATCTCGGTATTGTCATGGGGCTAACCTTTGCCTCGTTGATCATGACCCAGCAACCGGCGATTTTTTTAGGATTGATGTCCCGCTCTTACAGCTTCATATCGGATGTCGGTTTGCCCGAACGCTGATCCATAGCCCGCGACTGATTGTTTGCGACGAACCCACCATCATGAAACAGGGCATAATGTGATGACCTTGCTCAAGGACGTAGCTTTGCACAAAGACCGGGTACTGGTTATCGTCACTCATGATGCGTGGATTTTCGACTTCGCCGACCGCATTGCCGAAATGGATGACGGGCATATTGTTGAGGTCAAAGAGGCAAGGCTAAAAGCTAAAGGCTAAAAATTGTGCGACAAAGCTTTTTCGTGTCTTTTCGTGTCGCCTAGAGGCGCCTACTTTTGGTTTTCGTGGACAAACTGCATCGGGTGCGATTCAAACTGATGTGGTTATGCTGGTTCCCAAGCTCCAGCTCTCGTCTTTATACACAAGTGCCTTCGGGACACCGTCATTCTGGCAGGGATGCCGGAATCCAGTCACATGGATGTGAAGCTATCGACTGGCACTTCGCTTCGATCAAACTCTTGCATAGCTGTCAAGTTACCGTCCATGGCGCTGGATACCGGCATCCATGCCGGTATGACGACTCTTGGACAGGGTTGTGTA
>CAMAUL010000036.1 GCA_945861405.1 Candidatus Methylobacter oryzae
CTGCGCCAGCATCTTAAGCATCTGTTTGTTGCTTTTTAATTATCGAAGTTATCACTCCCACGGTTGCCGTGGAAACGATACAATATATTTATAAGTGTATGTGTCGGGTTACGGCTAGCACCTAACCCGACCTACAAACTACAAACTAGAGCACATTGAGGCATACAAAATGAACACAGCAGAAAAAGTTTATCAAGATGTAAAAGCTCTTCCAGAACCTTTAGCTCAAGAGGTTTTGCAGTTCGTAGAGTTTCTAAAATTCAAGCAACTCAACTTAGAAAAAACACCCAACGAAACCACCATAAAAGCAATGCAAGCCGCAGAACGTGGTGAATATGAAGCGGTTGACCTGAAAAAGCAATGGAGCGATGCGTGAGAGAAGTTGTACAAACTTCCCAATTTAAACAGGACTTAAAGAAAATAAAGCATTCCGGTCGCTATAAAATCGATGATTTGTTAGCGGTTGTTGAGTCCTTGGCATGTGATAAACCGCTTGCCGTAAAACATAAGATGCATGATTTAACGGGTAATTGGCAATCGCATAAGGAATGCCACATAAAACCAGACTGGTTACTCGTTTTTCAGCTAACAGACGACAAACTGGTTTTAGTTAGAACTGGTTCACATAGTGAGTTATTTTAAAAATCGGCACATTATTTAAAGCCATTTTTTAACAAAGCACTCATCAGGAAACGATAATTTTTTACAAAAACAGAGTCCCGCATCCATGGAAAAAACATACGCCCCGCATTCAATCGAACAACGCTGGTATCAAACCTGGGAAGAAAAAGGCTATTTTATCGCCAGGGATGGTGCGTATGCCGCAAGCCAATCGGGAACTGGCGCGGCGATCGCCAGGGATGGCGTGTATGCCGGAAACCTGCCGGGAGCAGGTTCGGCGGCGGCCAAGCCGGAAGGTGAGTCCTATTGCATCATGATTCCACCACCCAATGTCACCGGCAGTTTGCATATGGGCCATGCGTTTCAGGATACCATTATGGATGCCCTGACCCGCTATCACCGGATGAAAGGCTACAGCACTTTGTGGCAGCCGGGTACCGACCATGCGGGCATCGCCACGCAAATGGTGGTGGAGCGTTTGTGTAACGCCGAAGGCAAAACCCGGCATGACCTGGGTCGTGAAAAATTCCTGAAAAAAGTCTGGCAATGGAAGGAAGAATCCGGCGGCACGATTACCCGGCAGTTGCGGCGCATGGGTTCTTCGCTGGACTGGAACCGTGAGCGCTTCACGATGGACGAGGGCATGTCCGATGCGGTGCAGGAAGTGTTTATCCGGCTGTATGAAGAAGGCCTGATTTATCGCGGCAAGCGTTTGGTTAACTGGGATCCGGTTTTGCATACCGCCGTTTCCGACCTGGAAGTATTGTCGGAAGAAGAAAACGGCTCTATGTGGCATCTGCGTTATCCGCTGTCCAATGGACAGGGCCATTTGATCGTCGCCACGACCCGCCCTGAAACCATGCTCGGCGATGCGGCGGTGGCGATACATCCCAATGACGAGCGCTACAAACATCTGCTCGGCGAGTTTGTGGAGCTACCGCTAACCGGCCGCCGTATTCCGATTATTGCCGATGAGTATGTCGATCCTGAATTTGGTACGGGCTGCGTCAAGATCACCCCGGCCCATGATTTTAACGATTACGAGGTTTGGACGCGTCACCGTCATACTTCGGTTATCCAGGATTTGCCGCATGGCGGCTTGATTAACCTTTTTACCGTTGACGCCGCGATACGCGGCAACGACGAAGGCGAAAACGAGCTAATTCCCGCCAAATACATCGGCTTGGATCGCTTTGAGGCGCGTAAACAAATAGTCGCCGATCTCGATGCGGCAGGTTTGTTGGAAAAAATCGCCGACCACAAGTTGATGGTGCCACGCGGCGACCGCACCAACAGTGTGATCGAACCATTGTTAACCGACCAGTGGTATGTCAAGGTCGCGCCGCTGGCCGAACCTGCAATTGCCGCTGTTGAAAACGGCGACATCAAGTTTGTACCGGACAACTGGAAAAACACCTATTTTGAATGGATGCGCAATATTCAGGATTGGTGCATCTCGCGGCAAATCTGGTGGGGGCATCGAATCCCGGCCTGGTATGACGAGCTGGGCAATATTTACGTCGGCAATTCCGAACAGGCCGTCCGCGCCAAACATAACCTGCCCGCCGACTATGCGCTTAAGCAGGATGAAGATGTGCTGGATACCTGGTTTTCTTCCGCCTTGTGGCCTTTTTCCACCTTGGGCTGGCCGGAACAAACCCCGGAATTGGCCAAGCATTACCCGACCAGCGTCCTGGTGACCGGCTTTGACATCATTTTCTTCTGGGTGGCCCGGATGATTATGATGGGGCTGAAATTCCAGGGCGAAGTGCCGTTTAAGGAAGTCTACATCCACGGTCTGGTGCGCGATGCCGAAGGACAAAAAATGTCCAAATCCAAAGGCAATGTGCTCGACCCGATTGACATCATCGACGGCATTGAGCTGGAAGCTTTGGTGGCAAAACGCATTTCCGGCATGATGCAGCCGCATTTGGCCAAGAAAATCGAACAGGATACGCGCAAGCATTTCCCGGACGGCATTCAGTCTTACGGCACGGACGCATTGCGTTTTACCTTTGCTTCGCTGGCATCGACAGGGCGGGATATTCGTTTCGACCTTGCCCGCACCGAAGGTTATCGCAATTTCTGCAACAAACTCTGGAATGCGGCGCGTTTCGTGCTGATGAACACAGAAGAACACGATAACGGCTTATCCGGTGCGCCTTGCCAATACAGCCAGGTGGATCGCTGGATTACTTCCCGACTGCATCAGGTAACGGCTGTAACCAGCAACGCTATTGAAAACTACCGCTTCGATCTGGCGGCGCAGGCCATTTATGAGTTCACCTGGAATGAATACTGCGACTGGTATCTGGAGCTGGCAAAAATATCGCTGCAATCCGGCGATGAGGCACTGCAACGCGGTACGCGCAAAACCCTGCTGACGGTTTTGGAATCGATTTTACGGTTGGCGCATCCGATCATGCCGTTTATCACCGAAGAAATCTGGCAGCGGGTCGCGCCGTTGGCAGGCATTATCACCAGGGATGGTGTGTATGCCGCAAGCCAGTCGGGAACTGGCGCGGCGATCGCCAATGATGGTGTGTATGCCGATACCATCATGTTGCAACCCTACCCGGTTGCCGATGAAGAAAAAATAGACAACAACGCGATTGCCGAAACAAACTGGGTGATGAACTTTATTCTGGGTGTACGCCGCATTCGCGGTGAAATGAATATCGCCCCAGGCAAACCACTGCCGGTATTACTGCAAAACGGCACGTATGCCGACCAGCAAAGTTTGAACAACAACCAGCTTTATCTGCGCAAAATGGGTAAGCTGGAGTCGATAATCTGGCTAAACAGCTCTGAATCCGCACCGGAATCGGCAATGGCCTTAGTCGGCGAGTTGAAAATCCTGATCCCCATGGCAGGCCTAATCGATAAGGAAGCGGAACTGACGCGACTGGAAAAGGAAATACAAAAAATCAACAACGACCTGCCCAGAGTCGAAGGCAAATTAAACAACCCGGCGTTTGTCGACAAAGCGCCACCAGAAGTTATCGACAAGGAAAAAGCAAAACTGGCCGATTTGCGCTCAATACTGAACAACCTTGAACAGCAGCAACGTAAAATCCGGGCGTTATGAGAAAAGCAGGCGCAAGGCTAAAGGCAAAAGTGAGAGCGCCCTTTAGCCTTGCGCCTTGTACCCTCCCCCTTTTTAATCTATATTTGCCTAAACAACTGACAAAGCAACCATCCTATGAATACCGCATCAACAGATTTACAATTTAGTGGACTTACACGGTGCTTGATTGATAAAGGTTTGCTAACTGAAGCCGATGCAAAAACTCACAGTCAGGAAGCGCAAAAAAGCCAAGTCCCGTTAATCCGCTATCTGGTTAGCAATAAGCTCATTAACAGCAAGACCATAGCTTCCCAAGCCTCGCAAGAATTTGGCGTACCTTTTTTTGATCTGGATGCCATTGACTTTCGCAGACTCCCTATACATCTGGTCAATGAAAAACTGATTCGCAAATGTCATGCGCTACCTCTATTCGCCAGAGGCAAAACACTGTTTGTCGCAGTCTCCGATCCGACCGATTTTCACGCGCTGGATGACATCAAGTTCCACAGCCGCCTTAATCCAGAAGCCATTCTGGTTGAAGAAGACAAGCTTATCAAAGCTATCGAAGCCTCCTTAGAGGCCGCCGATACCTCAATGAATGACATGGATGAGGATCTGGACAACCTGGACATCACCGGGGGCGATGAAGATACCACTAAGGCCGATGTTATCTCATCCGAGGTTGACGAGGCCCCTATTGTTCGTTACGTCAACAAAATACTGCTGGACTCCATCAAACAGGGGGTGTCCGATATACACATGGAACCCTACGAAAAAACTTTCCGCATCCGCTATCGATCAGACGGCATACTCCGCCAAGTTGCCTCCCCTCCTCAAAGCATCGCCAACAGACTCGTGTCCCGCCTGAAGGTCATGTCTAAAATGGATATTGCCGAACGCAGGGTTCCACAGGACGGTCGTATCAAAATGACCTTATCCAAAAACCGTGCGATTGATTTCCGGGTCAATACCTGCCCTACGCTGTTCGGCGAAAAAGTCGTACTACGTATTCTGGATCCTACCAGCGCCCAGCTAGGCATCGAAAAACTGGGTTTTGAGCCGGAACAACAACGGATTTTCCTTGAAGCTATTAATAAACCTTACGGTTTAGTGCTGGTAACGGGGCCGACGGGTAGCGGTAAAACGGTTACGCTTTATACCGGGTTGAATATCCTTAACACCATGGAGCGCAATATCTCCACTGCCGAAGACCCGGTGGAAATTACCGTAGAGGGCATCAATCAGGTCAATATGAATCCTAAAGCAGGCCTGACTTTTGCCAGTGCCTTACGCGCTTTTTTACGGCAAGATCCTGACATCATCATGGTCGGTGAGATTCGTGATTTGGAAACCGCCGAAATCGCCGTTAAAGCCGCACAAACCGGACATTTGGTTTTATCAACCCTGCATACCAATGATGCACCGCAAACCTTGAACCGGCTCCTGCAAATGGGCATCCCCGCCTTCAACATTGTTTCTGCGATTAATTTGATTATGGCGCAACGTTTGGGCCGACGGCTATGCGAACACTGTAAAGTCCCCGCCGACTTTCCCGATAAAGTCCTGCTTGATGCAGGCTTTAAACCAGAAGAGCTGAGGGATCTTAAAATATTCAGTGCTGTAGGCTGCGAGCATTGTACCAATGGTTATAAGGGCCGGGTCGGCGTTTATCAAGTCCTGACGCTGACTGACAAAATGCGCACCCTAATACTCAACGGAGGCAATACCGATCAACTGGCGGAATGCGCCTTGGCTGAGGGTTTTAATGATTTGCGTAGATCAGGTTTAAACAAAGTCCGCATGGGCGTGACCAGCCTGGAAGAAATTGACCGAATCACCAAGGAATAAACATGGCAAACCAAGCTGAGCAAATAGATTTCGTCTGGGCGGGAACCGACAAAGCCAAAAGGAAAACCGGAGGAATAATCTCGGCAAAAAGCGAAGTTATTGCGAAAGCCGAACTGCGGCGGCAAGGCTATCGCGTCATTAAATTCAAGAAAAAACCCAAACCGCTATTCTCTGCAAAAGTCCAAGCTATCACGCCGGGAGATATAGCCATTTTTGCCCGACAATTAGCCACCATGCTTAAAGCGGGGGTTCCCCTGGTTCAGTCTTTCGATATAGTCGGCAAAGGCCACGATAATGCAAGCATGGAGGCTCTACTGTTGGGCATCAAAGCCGACATTGAAGGCGGCGATACCTTAGCTGAAGCCCTTAATAAAAGACCGCTGTATTTTGATGAATTATTTTGTAACTTGGTTGCTGCGGGCGAACAGGCCGGGGTATTGGAAACGCTGTTAGATAAAATCGCCACCTACAAAGAAAAAACCGAGTCGATGAAGAAAAAGATCAAAAAGGCTCTGACCTATCCTATCGCAGTCATAGTCGTAGCCTTTATAGTAACCACTATTCTACTGATTTTTGTGGTACCCGTGTTTGACGATATGTTTAAAAGCTTTGGCGCAGATTTGCCCGGCTTCACTAAAATGGTTGTCCACATGTCCGAATGGATGCAGGCATGGTGGTATATTGTTGTCGGTGTTGTTGTCGGCGCCATTTACGTATTTGGCTATTTTAAAAAACGCTCCAGGGCATTCAATCACTTCCTGGATAAAACCCTGCTCAAATTACCCATCGTCGGCCTTATTTTAAACAAGTCTGCCGTTGCCCGTTTTGCCAGAACCTTAGCAACCATGTCGGCAGCCGGGGTACCCTTGGTTGAGGCACTGGAGTCCGTTGCCGGTGCCTGCGGCAATATTATCTACACCGAAGCCGTTTTAAAAATGCGCGAGGAGGTGGCAACCGGACAAAGACTTCAATTTGCCATGCAGCAAGCAGGTCTTTGGCCTAATATGGTGATACAAATGGTGGCTATCGGCGAGGAGTCTGGCTCTATGGATTCCATGCTGTTGAAAGTTGCCGAATTTTTCGATGAAGAAGTCGACAATCTTGTCGATAATTTGAGCAGCTTAATGGAGCCCATTATTATGGTTATTTTGGGTATTTTAGTCGGGGGTCTGATTGTCGCGATGTATTTACCCATTTTCAAAATGGGTTCGGCTATTTAACTGGGGACGTTACATACTAAACACGACTGCATGGACGGATATGCGCTCCTCGGTAATTGCTCCTGCATTACTCTACTACACGCCTTCCATAACGTTATGCTTCCCTACACGGATATAGATAAGGGGCGAGAGCAGGAGCAGTTGCCATCGACTTCCTATGCAGAAGTAACGACCCAAAACAGCCTATTTATAGCCGCTCCTGCCATAGAGCGCTCACTTTATCAAAAAACAGATGCAACAGCTTAGTATGCTTTTAAATATAACAGCCCTATTTTCCACTCTGGCTGGTGTCATCGGCTTGCTGGTCGGCAGTTTCCTCAATGTTGTCATCTACAGATTACCGATAATGATGCAACGAGGATGGCGTAAGGAATGCACGGAATATCTGCAAATCAATCAGGAAGCACAAACCGACTGCTGCATGGACGCAAGAGCGATTGCCGAGGAAGAACCATTCAACCTGGTTTTCCCTTTATCCCGCTGCCCCGGCTGCAATACGCCCATCAAGCCTTACCAGAACATTCCGGTCATCAGCTATCTTTTTTTAAGGGGCAAATGCGCAACATGCGGCTGCCACATTTCAATGCGCTATCCGATCATAGAAGCCTTAACGGCGATAAGCTCATTCATAGTGGCTAGTCATTTTGGCTACACGCCCCAAGCCGTTTTTGCCCTGCTGCTGACCTGGTCATTGATTGCATTAATCTTTATTGACATTGACCACCAGCTATTGCCCGACTCCATCACCCTACCCATGCTTTGGCTGGGAATGTGCCTGAGCCTGTTTAATGTCTATACCGACGCCCACGCCAGCATCATCGGCGCTGTTGCCGGTTATATGGCTCTTTGGGCTATTTTTCATCTGTTTAAACTGGCGACCGGCAAAGAAGGCATGGGGTATGGCGATTTCAAATTGCTGGCTTTATTCGGCGCGTGGCTGGGCTGGCAATACCTGCCGATTATTATTTTATTATCATCGCTGGTCGGAGCAGTCATTGGTATCGGCATGATCATTTTTGTCAAACACGATCATAACGTACCCATCCCCTTTGGCCCTTACTTAGCCGCCGCCGGATGGATCGCGCTGTTATGGGGCAATGACCTCAACCACCTCTATTTGGCCACCGTAGGCCTATAAAAGGTCATGCTGAAAGTCGGACTAACCGGCGGCATAGGCTGTGGAAAATCAACGGTTACCCGGATTTTTGCCGATCTAAATGTCCCGGTACTGGATGCTGACGAGATAGCTCATCGACTGGTCGAAAAAGGACAACCCGCACTGACTCAAATACAACAGGAATTTGGCCCGGCCATTCTCAACCCGGATGGCTCATTGAATAGAAAAGCCCTCAGGGATCGAGTTTTTTCCGACCCCAAGCAGAAACAGAAACTTGAATCGATACTACACCCCTTAATCTATCAAACCCTGCAAACTGAACTCGAACAACTGACCGCCCCGTATTGCATTATCAGCATTCCATTATTATTCGAAACCGGCATGACGCATTTTGTTGACCGGATACTGGTTGTCGACTGCCCCGTTGAAACACAGATTGAACGCGTTAAAGTTCGAGATAGCCTACCCATCGAAAGAATACAATCCATAATTGACAGCCAGGTATCGCGTGCATTCAGGAAAACCAAGGCCGATGACATTATTGACAACTCAGATACAGATTATAGACTTGCAGAACAGGTAAAAAAACTGCACAATTTGTATCTTTCAATCAGCGCTTGCCGGGATTAATTTGTCTGTGAACACCACTATTACCTATGAATTCCCACTCAATGAACGTATTCGTGTTTTCATACGGCTAGAACAACTATTTCAACAATTCAACCATTTCTTAACGGGAGAAACGGTCGCCGACAAACGCGCTGCGCTTAACGCATTGCTCGACATCATGACCATTTTCAGACGCAACGATCTAAAATCTGAAATCCTCAAAGAACTGGATCGCCATGCCAACGTACTGAACAAAATCGCCCATAACCAAAACGTCGACACCCAAAAACTGGAAGAACTGCTTAGCCAATTAAATAAAACCAGCAAGAGGCTCTACGCCACTAGCGGAAAAATCGGCACCCATGTCATGGCAAGCGACTTATTCCAAAACATAGCGCAACGCAGCTCAATCCCTGGCGGAACCTGTTCATTCGATTTGCCCGAATTCCATTACTGGCTGGAGCAGGACGAAGCCATTCGCTTAAAAGACATGGAACACTGGAGCAGCCCATTTGCCGATATTCGCATCGCAATTGACCTGATTCTTAATTTCATACGACATTGCAGCACACCTACGCAAGAAATTGCAGAAGCCGGTTTTTTCCAGTTTCTGCTGGACACCAATCAGCCCTACCAACTGCTTAAAGTAACTCTGGATAAATCCATACACTGCTTTGCAGAAATCAGTGGCGGCAAGCATCGTTGCACCATCCGCTTCATGGTGCCATCTTCCGACAACAAACGTCCGTCACAAAGCCCCGATGACATTCCATTTTCCTTAACCAGCTGCCTGTTCTAATGTCGGCATCCGACAAACCGCTCCTGGTAAAATGCCCTAACTGCGGATGTTCTGTACCCTGGGTTCCTGAACAACTATCCAAGCCCTTCTGTTCTGAACGGTGTAAATTGATTGACTTGGGCGAATGGGCAATGGAAGAAAAAAGAATTCCGGGGGAGTCATTGCCGATGGATAGCGAAGACGATACTTTCTTTCATTAACAGGAATAGACTACGCGACTCGAACGATATTCTACGTACCTCAGCGCGTCCTATAAACACAGATTAATTGGATTTTGTAGGTGAGATGTCATGGATAAAACAGGAACACTTTATAAGCTAACATTTTCTAACGGGAAGTCTTACATAGGTATAACTAAGCACTCCATCGAACATCGTATAAAAATACATATCCGTGCTTCAAGGAGTGGTAGAAAATTAGCTATTTATAATGCTATAAGAAAATATGGGGAGGACTCTTTTAAAATACACGTTCTTGCCATGGATAATCCAGATAACTTGCCAATGCTGGAAATAAATGCCATTAAAAAGTATGGCACATTTGGCGTCGGCGGATATAACTTAACCGCTGGAGGAGAAGGTACGCTTGGTAGAACTTTTACAGTTTCAGAAGAAACAAAAGCGAAAATATCGGAAACAACAAAAGGAAGAGTAGGAAAGCCACTTTCAAGCGAAACAAAGAAGAAATTACGCGATGCAAATATAGATAAAAAAGCATCCGAAGCGACAAAAAATAAAATTTCTATTGCGCTTATGGGAAAACAAAAAGGAAAGATTACTTCTGAAGAAACAAAAGCAAAAATATCCGTCTCTTTAACAGGTAGGAAGCTAACAGAAGAACAAAAATACAATCTTGCTAAAAGCCGTGAAGGTAAAATTACCGGCATGACAGGAAAGTCACATTCAGAAGAAACAAAACAAAAAATATCCATTAGTCGTATTGGGAAACACCCTGATTACCAGCACTCAGACGAAACAAAGCGAAAAATTTCAGCAGGTAATAAGGGAAAGGTTATATCAGAAGAATCAAAAGCAAAAATGTCAGCGGCTGCTAAAAATAGACAAGCAAGAAATAGACTTGAAAAAGGCAACACCGCATCGTCTATAATTTTTTAAATCATTTAAATTAAGGAGGTAAAAATGTCAAATGTTTTTTCATTTCACGGGACTGTCGGCCGTGATGCAGAAGTCCGATATCTTCCGTCAGGTCAGGCGGTATTGAATGTTACCGTAGCCAACAATATCGGCTTTGGCGATAAACAGCAAACGTTATGGATCAGGTGTGCAGTGTGGGGTAAACGCGCCGAAGGACAGCTGCAAAATTACCTGAAAAAAGGCCAGCAGGTGTTTGTCTCGGGCGAACTGAGTCAAAGCGAATATCGGGCGCAAGACGGATCGACTAAAACCAGCCTGGAGCTTAATGCCAATATCATCGATTTGGTCGGTAAAAGAAACGAGTCAGGCCAGTCGTCGCAACAAAATTACCAGCCTTCCGGTGCGCCGCAAGGCCAACCATCTGCCCAACAAGCTCCTAGTCATGACAACTTTGATGCGCCATATGATGACGACATCCCGTTTTAAATAAAGAAAATAGTTACTGTTGGCAGCCATAAAAATCAGGAAAATGATGGCCGCAATAGGTTGAGATGACAGTCAAAAAAAAGACCACCTCAGAGAGAAAGGGCTTTAAGCCCAGGTGGTCTTTGTAAGAGAGATAATGCGACAAAACATGGCATCCAGCCGCTCTTGTCACTTATAGGTTAACAAAATATGCCGATAAGGTTTATTAGTACGAACACCTATATCAATAATCTCTACCCTATAGCCCTTTTATACACTCAAATTAATTTGCTGTATGGTTCCAGTTTTACCGTTTTCCATTAAATAAACGCCGGTCTCGGTAACTTCTCCCAGAGATTTATTATCGGCGGTGCGTAACTGAAACGGTGTGGTAGCGTGTCCCAAATAAATCGCGCCTATGTTTTTATCCCCCAAGGCGATTAATTGCTGACTACCGTCTTCGTGCCGCTGCCAGATTCTTAAGCTGTTATAGATCGGGTCGGCCTCGTCAATAAAACTATTATTGTCGCTGTCATACTTGGCCAGTTCTGCAAATCCGTTGCCGGAATTCGGGCCGAACAATTCAGAACCGTTGTTGATAACGCCATCCTGATTCTTATCCATCGCCAGATAACCGCTGCCCGGTCTTAGCGCGGCGATTTGCTCAGGCGTACCGTTGGCATCGATATCGAATTCAAAACGTGTTTGCGATAGTTCCGCCGCATTACCGTCAAAATTAATCACGAGAGGATCGACCTTCTTTTCAGAATCGCCAGCTGTGATGGTGAGATTGGTCTCCAAACGAAATTCGCGGCTCAAATTCAATTTAACTGAAAACTCGATACTTTTTCCGTCTTGCGTTTGAATTGTACCGGTAGCAGAAAAGCTTGAGCTTTCAGACTCCTGGTAAACGGTATGATGCTCGTAAACAAGGCCAAAACCCGCAGAGGGTTGTTGATTTTCTGGCGGCGGGGTTGCTTCTATAGCAACATTTGAGAGTTCAACATCGGTATCGGACTTCAATGCAGCCGGAGAAAGCAGCTTAAAATCCTGCCCGGTTATTGCTTTAACCATGCGTTTTACAATGAGAAACTTAATACTATCATTGGCATCAAGCGCGCCGCTAAGATCCAATGATTGTTTATCGGTTTTAAGTGCTTGGGCTGAATCACTTAAGCTGAGCGTATCCGCTGGCTGCGCCTCGGTTTTCCATATCCGCAACGACTCGGACTCTTGAGAACTCTTTAAGAATTGATGCTGACTGGTTAGCTGAATGGCAGAATTTTTGATGATCATTAGCTTTGTCCCCTGAGATAAAGTTTGATGCTACAAAGTTAGCGGCTAACATCGGAATTAGTTTAGGCGACATGAGAAGCGACTGGCGGCCACCGCTACAGGACTGGATTGCTTGGTGTATAATGAAATTTTTGATAGATAGGATCAACAATGGAAGCTTACCCCGAGAAAACCTGTTCGATAGACCGACTGGTCACTCATGCTAAACTGGTAGAAGCGACAAAAGCCGGAATGAAAACACAACAGCGTCGTGACGGCGTATATGGCTGGCCAGGCGAAACCTTCGACCTGGACGGGATGACTTTTGTTGTGACCGATTTAAAACGCCAGCGTTTAGGCGATATGACCGATGCAGATGCCAAAGCAGAAGGCTATCCGAATCTGGATATGTACCGCGACATCATCTTAAAAATGCACGCAGGGATGACTTGGGAAGCCGACGCTCTGGTATGGGTGCATAGTTTTGCGGTTAAGACTGATTAGTTAACCGCATTAAACCTAAACCCTCGCCCTTTCCGGGCGAGGGTTTAATATTGCCGATCTTGTTTACATTCGATTAACGATGCGGCGACAGCTGTTGCCTTCAGCTCATCAGAAATCAACGTGGCAGTTCTTTGAAGCGGCAACTCCATGTACCGGTACGAAATCATGGCGAACGCAAAAACAACTGCGATGTAAACGAAAGTTAACCAGCCGACATAATTCCCCGTCACCAATTCCTGCCACAAATACACCGTGTAGGATATTCTCCCTAAATAGCACAGCCCCCTGTTTTTAAAAACAGCAGCAATCGATTTAATCTGCGTAGGCGTACCCAGCACCATCAACAGAATCAACACAGGGTAACAAACCGCCTTAACCTGCTTTTCGATGCCAACCGGCAAATAGCCTATACCAACAAGTAGCAGCGCGATAACGACCAACCAGACTGCGATGTGCATCCGGCGAATGCGGCTAATGATATTTTCAGGCAACAGTGCGCAGCAGCAACCGGTGAGCAGAAAAATAAAGTACATTAAATATTCGCCAAAAAATAGATGCCCCGTCCTGCTCAATAACACCGAAGCGATGCTCAGGCCGCCTATCGCCAAACCAAAGCGCAAGCTGTTATTAATCAGCGGTACAAACAGCATCAACAACGGAAAAGCCAAGTAGAACTGCTCCTCATAAGCCAGCGTCCAGGTGTGCCCTGCAAACCAGGAGCAGCCATCAGGAAACGGCATATTGCATAAAAAAGAGGCTGAGGTGAGCGCCTGTTGCGGCGAAATTTCAATAATGCCGACTGCATTGAGCAGCAAAAGAGCCGATAGGTACAGCCAAAGCGGCGGAATAATCCGATAGAACCGGCGCACATAAAATGCGGGCAAACAAATCGTGCCAGTCCTGCTTTTTTCGGCGACAAGACCGGAATAAATCACAAAACCGCTAATTACAAAAAAGATCAAAACCCCCAGTTCGCCCAGTCTATCCAACTGATCTAAATAAGGAGCTAAAAGAGTTACCTCTAACCCGCTATAAACAAAAATATGCGACTGAATGACCATCACAACGGCCAGAAACCGCCAGACATCAATATAATCGATTCGTGCCGGTACAACTTCTTTATTGGTGTTACACAAGGTACTTATCCGGGTTCAGGAAATGACGGGGCGAACAAGCCGCCCCGGTTTATGCGGGATTATTTCTTTTGACTGCGCCCGGTAAAAACAGCTTTTACCGGATTGACTCTATTGAACAGCTATTTATTTAGCGGCGCACTATCTTGTTCATTAACCGGCGGCTAAATAATACAAGCCACTGCTTAAGCAAACTAATGAAAACAGGGTATTAATGCGCTTTCCTGTAGTTAGTCCAATAACGCAGCCAGCCAAGCAAATGGCTAGGCTCATCAGCATTAACGATGAAAAATACGCTACGGCACTGGAATCAGCCGGAATTTCTGCGGCATGAGCATAGCCGTGGAATAAGGCAAAAAACGAGACGCCCAGAAACAGTATTTTAGAGCGTTGTTTTTGGCTGATGGTAACCAGCAAGCCAAACGCCACCAGCGACAAGGCGATCAATGATTCAACAAACGGTATTTGCACAGCTACAATGTTAAGCAAAGCGCCAGCCGCCATCAGCGCCAGAAAAACAGCTGGAAATGCAAACACCGCTTTGCCGCCCTGTTTCGCCGCAATCAAGCCCACCGCCATTAACACCAGCAAATGATCGATACCGGTTAAAGGGTGCAGTAAACCGCTGACCAAGCTGTGATCGATATGTCCGGTATGTGCGTAAAGCGAGGGTGATATGAGACATAAGGCGGCAATCAGCCAATTTTTAATGCGCATAAGTGAGTCCTATTAAAGTTGTTAAATCAGGATAAACAATGTTCGGCAAGCTTGCAGGCTATCATTGCGGTTAAAAAAGAACCCAGTCTATTAACTGGCCTGAGGTCTGTCAACGCTTTATCAAGTAATTGCCTTAATCGCATCCGCAAGCAGGCTGTCGAGTTTGATGCAGGAGCTAGGATGGTCGATACTGTCGGTGCTCCAGATGATTTTGACTCCAGCTTCAAGAATATGGGCATAAGCATCATCGCAAAACAACGCGTGAGTCACGACGGCGTAGATGTCCTTGCAACCTGCGCCTTGCAGCAGTCCCGCCGCTTTGGCGAGCGTCCTACCGGTGCTGGCCATGTCGTCGATGATGACCACGGGTTGGCTACCAAAATCACGATCCGGCAAGGCCATCTCTACCTGTTTGTCCCCCAGCCGGTTTTTGTCGGCAATCGCGTAATCGAAACCGATATTGCCCGCGATAGCTTTAACCCATTGTTCCGATTCGCTGTCCGGGCCCAGGAGTAGCGCATGGTTGAATTGTTGTTTCAGGAAAACGCCGATTTGATCGGCGGCAGTCAGGCTAATCGCGTTTTTTATCGGAATCGCCTGGGTTAATGACGAGATACGGTGCAAATGCGGATCGACGGTCAGCACATCGTCAAACAGGTCAGCCAGCAGCTTGCCGACGATGCGCTGGCTGACCGCCTCGCCGGGCTGGTTGGCGATGTCCTGACGCATATAGCTTAAGTAAGGCGCAACCAACGTGAGGCGTTTAGCGCCTAATTCCCGTGCGGTGGTAGCGCACAGCAACAACTCGATCAACTTGTCGTTGGGTTGATTAAGGCTGCGGCAGACGATAACGTGCTCGGGCAATGAGGGCGGCAGGCGGATCAAACTTTCGCCGTCAGGAAAATGATGCAGGACTACTTCGATCAGAGGCGCATCAAGCCGTTCAGCCAATCGTTGCGTCTGGCTTAAGTAATCGGGAAAGGCGAGTATCAACATAGCTAGAATAATTCCGGTAACGACTCAACTGTCAAATACAATGGAACGCGGATGAATCCTATAAACAAGATAATTTAAGTAACTACTCATGCCTTATTAAATCGCAAAGCCGACTTTGAACTGTCCAAAGCCAGCTTTGGACTCCAGAAAGCGTGGCTGCCGGAGTTCACCCTTATCGTTCTAAACTGCATGTTTTATGACGTTTAAAATCAGGCACCTGCCAGGGTAAGTCGTTTTTAAATCAGTGTTTATCCGTTTAATCTGTGTCATCCGTGTTCCATTAACCATTCTGAATAGCGATAAAAATCTTACACATCATAATCAATCAGCGTCATCCGCGTTCTATTCTTAGCTATTGAATATACTTAAAAGGCAATCAGCGACTTAATGATTTGCTCTTCGCTGCCTATCGTGTAGCCGTTGTTTTGGGCAGCCAAATCCTGGGCGAATTTAAAATCGGCAGGAAACTCGGCATAGATACGATATAAAATATCGCCTTTTTTTACCGGATTACCCAGTTTTTTTAACAAATCGACGCCTGCTTTTTTCATTATAGGCGCACCGGCAAGCCGGGCGATTTTTGCCATTTGAAAGTTGTCGATACTGGTGACTACGCCGTCGCAATCCGCCACAACCTCATGGCAAAGACTGCCGGGGCGCAGGTCGATTGTTTTTGCACCCTGCGCCTGAATCAGCGCATTCATCTTGGCTCCGGCCCGGCCCGATTCAAGTATATCTCTGGCAATCGCATAGCCTTGTCCGCCGCGTACATCGGGATCGAATTCGATGATTCGCCCGGCCAGCTGCAAGGATTTCTGGCGCAAATCGAACGGCGCATCGGGATCGTTTTGCAGCACCTGCATAATATCCCGAGCTTCAAGTACCGGGCCTATACCCCGGCCTATCGGCTGGCGTCCATCGGTAATCATCACCTCCAGATGGATGTTCAGCCGGTCGCCGACAAACTCAAACAGTTTGCGCAAGGCCAGCGCCTGATTCATGTGCCGCACTTTAGCCGTGGGGCCGACCGGAATATCGATAATCAAATGCGTGGAACCGGCTGCCAGTTTTTTGGACAGGATCGACGCCACCATTTGCCCCTGCGAATCGATGCCCAGCGGGCGTTCGACAGAAATCAGCATGTCATCGACCGGCGCGAGTCTGGCCGTGCCGCCCCAAGCCAGGCAGCCGCGTTCCTGGCGCACGATGTCGTGCAGCTGATCCGGCGTCAAATTGACCTCGGTCAGCACTTCCATGGTGTCGGCTGTGCCTGCCGGTGAGGTGATCGCACGGCTGGAAGTTTTCGGTATCAACATGCCATGCGCGGCAACGATAGGTACGACCAGCATCGACGTACGATTGCCGGGGATGCCGCCGATGCAATGTTTATCGGCAACCAGCGATTCATGCCAGTTCATGGTGTCGCCGGATTGCAGCATAGCGCGAGTAAGGAAGAGCAGCTCATCACGATCCAGATTGTTTTGCCCGGTCGCGACCAGGAATGCGGTCATTTCCATTTTCGAGTAGCGGGTTTCAACAATATCGTTGGTTATACTGTTAAAGTCATCCTGACTGAGTCGTTCGCCGTTGATTTTGCGACGCACCGCATCCATTGACTTGGGCGCTTCCGCATAATTGACGGTGACCAGGCAGCCTTCAGCGACATTGAGCTGCTTGAAGGCCTGCTCGGACAGCCCCAGTTCTCCCGGCTGAACGATGGAGCTATCATCGACCACATTAAGAACGGCGAGTACCTTGGAACCGTTGGTGCTAACCTGGATTTTAGACAGCGCCTGAAAACCCTCAGTCCGGTAAATGGCGCACTCACGATGCAGATAAGCGACGTTTTCATGGTAGGTATCGATAGCGATACGGCGAATTTGCAGGTTGTCATTGCTCATGGGATAAAATGGCTAGTAGATAACATGGATTGATGATGCGGTTTGAGGTGAAGATTGTCAACCCGCCGGGCGTCAACTTACATAGTGGAGTGCAGGCTTTGCCTGCAAGTTGCGCTAGTTCGCAAGTTCAAGCGGAGAACTCAGATTGGGAAGCCTGTCCTGAGCTAGTCGAAGGACTCCAGCTTCCTATTTAACTTTAACACCAGGAACACCAATGAAAAAATGCGCATGGGCGCTGTCCAGCCCGTCTGAAGAACATTATCACGATCATGAATGGGGCGTGCCGGTGCATGACGACCGACTGCTGTTCGAGTTCCTGATTCTTGAAGGCGCCCAGGCGGGTTTGAGCTGGTCGACTATTTTGAATAAACGCGAAGGATACCGCTTAGCCTTCGATAATTTTGATGCCGAAACGGTTGCGGGGTACGATGACAAGAAAATCAACGAACTGCTGGCTAACCCGGCCATCGTAAGAAACAAGCTTAAGGTCAATGCGGCGGTCATCAACGCACAGGCCTATTTAAAAGTCCGGCAGGATTTAGGCAGCTTCGATAACTATATCTGGCAATTCGTCGAGGGCAAACCGCTGCACAATACCTGGAAAAGCCACGCCGATATTCCGGCTTCCACGCCGACATCCGAGCAAATGAGCAAGGATCTTAAGAAGCGAGGCTTTAAGTTTGTCGGCAGCACCATTTGTTATGCATTTATGCAGGCGACCGGCATGGTCAACGATCACACCATTGATTGTTACCGGCATACCGAAATTAAAAAATTAAGTTAACCGTTCGTGCTGAGCTTGTCGAAGCACGGTATTCAGAAGGAGCAATACAATGCGTTATCTACATACCATGGTTCGGGTACATGACCTGAACGAATCGCTAGACTTTTATTGCAACAAACTGGGGCTGGTCGAATGCGACCGGATGGACAGCGAAGTCGGTCGTTTTACGCTGGTCTATCTGCATGCGCCGCAGGATGCCGATCAGGCCAAAAAGCTGCACGCGCCGCTGCTGGAACTAACCTATAACTGGGATACCGAAGATTACGGCGGCGGGCGCAACTTCGGCCACTTGGCTTATGAAGTCGATAATATTTACCAAACCTGCCAAAAATTGATGGCTGCAGGAGTGGTCATCAACCGTCCGCCGCGTGACGGACATATGGCGTTTATACGCTCGCCGGATCAGATTTCTATCGAGTTGCTGCAAAAAGGCGAAGCGCTGGCACCTGCGGAACCGTGGCTTTCTATGGGAAATACGGGGAGTTGGTAAGTTCTGTAGGGTGGGTAGAGGCTATAGCCGAAACCCATCATGATTTTAATCGCCGATACGATGGGTTTCGCGTTGCTCTACCCATCCTACCAAGCTGGCCGCAAATCACGAAAAGAAGAGGCAACCTTATATGAAAGCCAATGAATTTGACAAGAATTTTGATGAGGGTGATGACATTCAAAATGCCTTGGACTTATCTAAATCCAAGAGAACTACTTGGAAGGAGCCAAGCGTGACAGCTAAACTTTCCGCCGAAGAAAAAGCCATTATTGAATACGTTGAAAGCGATAGCGCTGTAAGTATTGATAATGTAGAAAATGAAAAAAAACGTTACACAAAAATTGCGCTCTCAAATTAGCAAGGCTAATTAACGTGGGATAAATCGTCATGAACACAGTAAAAATAAGCATTGATCCAGAAAACCCGGCATCGCTGCCTGAAGGTCGAGTGGATTTCAACCGTTTGGATGCCACTAACGAGGGGGATATTGCCGCTCAGCAGCACATTGATGAAACCAATGCTATGTTAGACATCGAAGACCGAACGGGGTATTCACCCCATTCGTAATGTTTTTTCCTTGCCTTTGCCTAGCCATAGGCAACCGCAACACTTATCGCTAAACGTTTGGGACGGGGAACATACCCCGTCCCGCTTGGTGGAAGTTCGAGCGGGGTTCAGGTTCAAAACTCCGATTGTGGCGGATTGCCTAATGGCGAATCTACTTTATGGGCTTGACCGCAATGTTGGGGGTTGGCTTCACTTACAGCCCTTTTGGTAGATGCTCTCTCGGGCCGCTTGATGAATCCATATGTTTAATTGTCACGCCTCGGCTACAGGTTTCATTTTGGAATTTCCCTTGGCAGTAGGTAAGCAAAAACTCCTGAAGAGGGATTTGTTTATCATTTACCGAAATCATTCGGACACGTTGCTCAGGGACGTGCCATCCATTACTTATGGTTGCAGGCTTTACGACAATGATTTTTCCGTGAATATCAACCATAGGAACGCCGTCTTTATCTGTGCTACTACCATATGAGGTGAGAGGTGTCATAAACAGAAGTGAAAGAACCAGTGCAGTTTTCAATTTTTACCCCTAACTATATAAGTTATGTAGGGTACGCATCGCGTACCTTTTAGCCTCAAGCCGCCTGCAAATCATTCAAAGGCAGATGCAACAATGACACGGATTGAATATCGGTCTTTTCGCTGGCGTGTTGCACGTCGATCCCAACCAGTGTGCCATTACCGTCAAAATCCAGCACTACGCCATCAGCAACTTCGTCGGAATCTACTGACGGCGTATTGGACAGATGAATGTACAGCGAATCGGTTTCTTTATCGTAGCTTAGCTTCATGGTTTAAATCTCCGGCCTGAGTGTCCTCAAAGCAATGCTCTAAACTGTTCAATGGAAAGACCGGCATCTTTCACAATCCCTCCCATGGTGAACGCCTTGACGGGATTATGACGCGGGATGGTCAACAGCCGTTCCCCGTTACTCATGACGATGTGTTTGCCTTGTCTGACTATCCGAAAACCGGTTTTTTCAAGAGCGCGTACCGCGTCAAGATGGTTGACCCCAGGGAGTTTCGACACGACTATGCCGCTACTTCGATTTCGTGCGTTTCCTGATTCCGGCTCATTTCCGTCACCGCCGCCAAGTATTCATGAATAGCATCCTGAATATTTTCCAAAGCTTCTTCATCGGTATCGCCTTCAGACCAGCATCCAGGAAGCCCTGGAACCGACACACTAATACCTTCTTCGGTACGGTGAAAAATAACGGTATATTTCATTTTCGATACCTCAAGTCATGTAGGGTGCGTACGCGTACCCTGCTTAAATTTAAATCGCCTTCTTAATCCGCTCCAACGCCTTTTGCAGATTCGCCATGCTGGTCGCTATCGAAATCCTGATATGCCCCGGCGTGCCGAACGCGGAACCCGGCACTAACGCAACGCCTGCTTCTTCGATCAAATATTCGGAAAACTCAAGGTCGTCATTGATGTTATCCAATCTGGCAATCAACTTTTCGACGTTCGGAAACACGTAAAAGGTGCCGTCAGTTTCAAGGCACTCTACGCCGTCGATGCTGTTGAGTTCGCTGACGACATAATCGTGGCGCTTTTTAAATTCAACGCACATGTCGTCGATAAAGCTTTGATCGCCGGTTAACGCGGCTTCGGCGGCGTGTTGAGAAATCGAGGTCGGATTCGATGTACTTTGCGACTGGATAGTGGTCATCGCTTCAATCAAATCCGCAGGGCCAGCGGCATAGCCGATACGCCAGCCGGTCATCGAATAGGCTTTGGATACGCCGTTCATGACCACGGTGCGGTCATACAGTTCGGGATGGGCATTTAAAATGTTAACGAACGTGCCTTTTTTCCAAAGGATGTGTTCGTACATGTCATCGGTGGCGATGATAATGTTGGGGAAATCTTTCAGTACGTCGCCCAAGGCTTTAAGTTCTTCCAGGCTATAGGCAACACCGGACGGGTTAGACGGGCTGTTGATAAAGATCAACCGGGTTTTATCGGTGATGGCGGCGCGCAATTGTTCCGGCGAAATTTTAAAATTTTGCGCCTGAGTGGTCTCGATAATGACCGGTACGCCGTCAGCCAGTAACACCATGTCGGGATAGGAAACCCAGAATGGCGCAGGAATAATGACCTCGTCGCCGTGGTTAAGCAGGGCCTGGGTCAGGTTAAATGAGCTTTGCTTGCCGCCGCAGGAAACCAAAATCTGGTTGAGCTGGTAATCAAGGCCGTTATCGTTCTTGTACTTGGCGATAATGGCTTTTTTCAGGCTGGGTATGCCGTCGACTGCGGTGTATTTGGTGTAGCCGTTTTCAATAGCTTTAACCGCCGCAGCCTTGATATGATCCGGGGTGTCGAAATCCGGCTCACCAGCGCCAAGGCCGATAATGTCTTTGCCCGCAGCACGCATTTGCGCGGCTCTGGCGGTAATCGCCAAAGTAGGTGATGGTTTAACTGCCTGGACTCTGTTAGAAAGTTTGATACTCATGTTTCCCCGTGTAAAATCAATGTCAAAGATGGAGAGGATTATACATTATGTATAATGGCTTACTAACATTCAGGTGTTAAATTATTGGCATCGTTGTCACGCTCCGGTGATCTTCATTATGCACAAGTATCTATTGAACACGACTGACCGTCATCCCGGCAGGGATTGCCGGGATCCACGACTGCATGGATGCAGGAGGTAGAGCAATGCATGGAGCAATTGCCGAGAAGCCATGGATGGCAATGTCAAAACTGGTAATAAGTCTTACCACAGGGGATTGATCCGTTGAATCAAGTATTCACATCCCTGTGCTCTGGATCCCGGCACAAATCTGTCTGGAACAGATTTGCATTAACCCGAAGGGCGTCAGGCAGGACAGCCTGACGTGAATCCATGCCGGGATGACGTGTTTTAGAATACTTGTGTATAAGATGAACGCTCTGACGTGGAAGTGACAACGTAGTTACGCATATTGAGAAATCCAAGTGAAAAAGAAGTTCAAACTCCACAGCCGTTTCCAGCCTGCCGGTGATCAGCCTACCGCGATACAAGCCTTGATCGAAGGCCTGAATGACGGCGAAGTGCACCAAACTTTGCTCGGCGTGACCGGTTCCGGCAAAACCTTCACGATAGCCAATGTAATCAACCAAGTGCAGCGTCCGGCCATGATTATGGCACCCAATAAAACCCTGGCCGCGCAACTGTACGGCGAGATGAAGGAATTCTTCCCGGAAAACAGCGTCGAGTATTTCGTCTCGTATTACGACTATTACCAGCCGGAAGCTTATGTTCCGGCCTCCGATACCTTTATCGATAAAGATGCGGCGATCAACGAGCACATCGAACAGATGCGTTTGTCGGCGACCAAGGCGTTAATCGAACGGGACGATACCATAGTCGTCGCCACGGTTTCGGCGATTTACGGCTTGGGCGAGCCGGAATCGTATTTCAAGATGGTGCTGCATCTGGTCAAGGGCGACATGATTAACCAGCGCGACATCCTGCGACGGCTGGCGGAAATGCAATACACCCGCAACGACATCGACCTGCGCCGTGCGACTTACCGGGTACGCGGCGAAGTGATCGACGTGTTCCCGGCCGAGTCGGACAGCGAGGCGTTACGGATAGAGCTTTTCGATGATGAAGTGGAACGCTTGTCGTTATTCGACCCGCTGACCGGCGAAATAATAAGGCGACTGGCACGCTATACGATTTATCCGAAAAGCCATTATGTCACGCCCCGAGAGCAGCTGTTGGAAGCGGTTGAAGCCATCAAGGTGGAACTCAAGGAACGGCTGGAGCAATTGCGCTCACTAAATAAACTGGTCGAAGCGCAACGGCTGGAGCAACGGACGCTGTTTGATATAGAGATGATTTTGGAGGTCGGCTATTGCTCCGGCATTGAAAACTATTCCCGCTATCTGTCCGGCAGAAGCGCGGGCGAATCGCCGCCGACGATGTTCGATTATTTGCGCGACAATGCGCTGGTGATTATTGATGAGAGCCACGTCGCCGTGCCGCAAATCGGCGCGATGTACAAGGGCGACCGGTCGCGCAAGGAAACGCTGGTCGAATACGGTTTCAGGCTGCCTTCCGCGCTGGATAACCGCCCGCTAATGTTTGATGAATTCGAGTTGAAAGCGCCGCAGCGGATTTATGTATCGGCAACGCCGGGGCCTTACGAACGGGAGCATTCCGGCGTGTTTGCCGAGCAGGTGGTCAGGCCGACCGGCTTGCTTGATCCGGTCGTGGAAGTGCGCCCGGCCACCACTCAGGTCGATGATTTGTTATCTGAAATCAACAAGCGCGTCGCGGTAAAAGAGCGGGTACTGGTGACCACGTTGACCAAGCGAATGTCCGAAGATTTAACCGAATATTTGTCGGAACACGGGGTGCGGGTGCGTTATCTGCACTCCGACATCGATACCGTGGAACGGGTCGAGATCATCCGCGATTTGCGGCTGGGGCAGTTCGACGTGCTGGTCGGCATCAACCTGTTGCGCGAAGGGCTGGATATACCGGAAGTGTCGCTGGTGGCAATACTGGATGCCGACAAGGAAGGTTTCCTGCGTTCGGTCGTGTCGCTGGTGCAAACCATCGGTCGGGCGGCGAGAAACGTCAACGGCAAGGCGATTTTATACGGCGATAAAATCACCAAATCGATGCAGCAGGCAATCGATGAAACTGACCGACGCCGCGAAAAACAGCATGAATTTAATATTAAGCATCATATCGTACCGACGACCATTTTCAAGTCGGTCACCGATATTATGCAAGTATCCATACCCGGCGCAGGCATGACCAGCGCCAACAAGCTGCTGGACAAGGTAGCCGAATTCCCGGCCGACTATAAGGCGGCCATGACGCCCAAGCAGGCGGGCAAAAAACTGAAGCAACTGGAAGACGCGATGTACCAACATGCGAAAAATCTTGAATTTGAGCAGGCGGCGAAGATCAGGGATAAGATTAAGGTTTTGCAGGAGTTGATGTTGATGTAGATTGGGCAGCATCTACATCATGAAACAAGTCTTTCCAATTGTGTTAACCAATCATCAAACCCTGAACACATATCTCGCATTTTTGCTAAGCCTATCTGTTCAGCAATATTTGGCCCATGTGTAGTTTTTCTATAATTAGTAGACTTTTCTAAACGCTTTGATGGAGCCGTTTCTGTAGAATCGTTCACTTTTTCAGGATTATTGTTAAATTCTTCCAAAATATTGTTACCCCAAACACTAAGTGATTCATTCTGTAACACCACGGCTATGGCTTCTGGTGACGAAAATAACAATCCTTCAAATTCATACATTTGAATGTAAGGTATAAGCTTTCCTCTTAATCCTTCTTTGACTGACTCCTTGATTTTAGACTCCAAAGTCGTTTTAGTTTCGCCTTCAACTTTGCGCTTAAACCCATAAAAATCATAGAAAGTACTGACATAATCAAAACTATAGGCTAGATTTTCTAGCTCATGCTTTACACGGTCAACGCTTACATTTCCATTGATTGAAATCGGAGTGACATATATTCCTTTTTGAGAGAAATATGGCACCAGTAAAGTTTTGACGAAGCGTTCTTCAGTCGTCCCCTCTACAGAAATTCCTATCCTTACCATTCTGGACGACCTCCGATCAGATTTTTCGACCAAATATCGCCCATTCCATAATCTTCAAGCCAATGTATGAGCGCCTGCTTATCTGGCCTTTTAAACGTAGAAACGCCTTTTTCTTGATCAACTACAATAAAATCTTCAGGCTCAAATTGATTTGCAAAGGCTACAGATTGCGTCGAACAAATGACTTGGTTTTTCTTTGATGCCGTTTTGACCATTTCAGCAAGAACATTCAAAGCAGCAGGATGCAAACCAAGCTCCGGTTCATCAAGCACAATAGTTTTTGGTCGAGACCATTCAGGCTGAAGAAATAATACAGCCATACAAATGAAACGAGCAGTACCATCCGAAAGCTGATTCGCTGAAAAGGGCGTGTCATGATCACGATGAATCCACCTTAATAACAGGGACTCATCTCCTTTCTCGCCCCTTGGCTCAAGGTAGAAGTCATGAAAAAAAGGGGCTACAGTTTTGATAGTCGAAACAATCTCTTGATAACTAGACTGGAAATGGTCTCTCAGATACAGGAGAAATGGTGCTAGGTTACTGGCATCAGAGTTAAGTAATACACTTGAGCTGAGTCGTTGAGCCTGTTTAAATCCAGCTGTGGGGCTGGTATCGTGAAAGTGATAGACTCTGCATCCTTGCATATACTCCCGGGTATACTTTCGAACTAAATCGCTAACCGCCTCCGAACCAGGAAGTAGGCCGCTTTCTCCTAATTTACCCTTAATCTGCCATGTTCTGGACGATGAATAAACAGTGCAATATTCCGTATCAAATACCAGTGTGTCGTTAGTTTCACCATGGACGAACTCTACGTGATAACCATTACTTCCTATTTCAATTTCAATGGTAATTTTTGGAGTAGTTTTTGACCCAAAGTGGAAGAACGTATTTGCAAAACCTTGTTTTTCAGTAAAGGTTTGCAACTTACCTTCAGATAAATTTCTTAAAAACGTGAATAAAGAAATAAAATTCGACTTGCCTGCTCCATTAGCGCCAATAAGAATATTTATTGGATTCATCTTCAAGTCGAGATTTTTTATTGATTTAAATCCTTTAAGTTTAATTTGATGAAGATGTGTATTCTGCGGCTCTGACATAATTATATTTACAATTTATTCATAAAAACCATGCGGTTATATTTTTCAATAGTGATCATCTTGGCTTTAGCCCACTTATAACACACAATTACTTAGCGTTATAAACTGGGCGAAAGCAAAGGATAGTGGGTACAGTGTATCGTTTTCAATCTTAAATCTGAAATGAATTTAGTTTAAAAACATCAAGGATTAAACTGAATAATATGCAAGTCAGACATGAGAAACAGTTTTCAGACAGCTTTACACATGTCAATTGCCCCTCCGCTCTTAGCCTAACTCAGTCGGTTCATACACTTGAGATAATGGAAGGTAAATTGCCACGGCGTGCGCTTAACTTGGTTTTGGATTGTGCGGAATTGCATCGTGACGAATTATTGAGCTATTGGGATAAATGCCGTATTCATCAACAGCCGGATAAAATAGAGCCATTACCCTAATGGAGAGTTTTTATGTATTACGATGTTATTGACGCGCGAGTCATTGGCGAATTAGCCTTTGAGGTTCGTTTTTCGGATGGATTAAGCGGAAAGGTTCGGTTTTTGCCGTCTTATCTGTTCGGGGTGTTTGAGAAGCTCAAAAATCCGGATTTTTTTAACCAGCTTAAAGTAACCGATAGTTTTGTATCATGGAGTGATGAAATCGATCTTGCACCGGATAGTATGTATCGGGCAATTTCGCAAACAGGCGAATGGCTGTTATCTTGAAATGTAATAGTTCAGACTTAACTTGGCACACCCCTTTAATTCCGCTTGGCAGCCTCATAAAAAAGCCTAACCAATGGCACATAGCGGCCATGCTTCATTGCGTGTTGCATCGCAGCGTAATACATCGCCCTATTCTCACCATCAAATACCGGCGGCATTAATCGGGCATTCAAGCACTGCGCCATAACCAAAGCACGCCCCACACGCCCATTACCGTCGCCGAACGGATGGATTAGAATAAAATAAGCATGTGCTTTGGCGATAGCTTCCAGCGTGGCGGACTTGGCCTCTTTATATACCCATCGGTTCATTTCTTCTTCAATATCTTCCGGCTCAGTGGTTCGCACGCCGTCCAATTGCCCCATTACACGGGTCTTGGTGGAATAAAATCCGGCATGGTCATAAACACCGCGCATAAAATCGGCATGCAGGTTTTTGATGCTCTGTTCGGTGACCGGCATCGACTCGCCATGTTCGACAATTTTCTGCCAGAGTTGCTTATGCGTGATAAAAGCGTTAAAGCCTTCAAGAAAAGCCTGCCGGTTTATATTCTTAGGCAGCGTCTTTTCGTCAATAATCTTATCGAAATCCGCTTTCGCCATATCGGTTTCGATTTCAATCGTGCCATAACTCAAGCGGCGTAGAAACGGCAAAAACAGCGCTTCGTTGTGAACCATGTCATCCGGCAACAAAACTGCTGCAAAGCTTTGTTTGGGCGCATCCCACTCAGGAATCAGAAAATGCTGGCAATACAACACATCAATATCCAGGCGACACTTGGCAGAGATCGACTCAGGCTTCTGCCGCCAGTTGAGCAGCGTTCTCCTTGAAATGCCAATAGCTTCCGCAAGTTTTGTCGAATAAAAAAACGCAGATTGGAGCTGATCAAGCTTATCTATAATAGATATATCATTGTATTTCATAATAACTACTCTTATTGATCGCATTTTTAACTAGGGTAACAAAAGCGGGAAACAAATTCAATATAACTTAAATAGTTTCCCACTATGGTTTCTCAGGCACACAGTCTCAAAACCGCAGTGGTAGTTGAAAACAATCGGACTATCCCCCATGCTAGTAATATCTAAAAAACTCTTCTATGAGGCAACTATTATGCGTATGGACAAATTAACCAGCATGTTTCAAACGGCTTTGGCGGATGCACAGAGCATGGCCTTGGGCAAAGACCATCAATTCATCGAGCCGACCCATTTGATGCTGGCCTTGCTGGATCAGCAGGGCGGCAGCATCCGGCCATTGCTGGCCCAGATGGGTATCAATACGCAGTTGCTGCGCACCGAACTGGTTAGGGAACTGGAGCGTATTGCAACGGTCAGCGGTTCCGGCGGCGATGTGCAGATTTCCAATGAGTTAACCCGGTTGCTGAACTTGACCGATAAGCTGGCGCAAAAGCGCAACGACTCGTTCATTTCCAGTGAGCTGTTCTTGTTGGCGGCTTTTGATGAAAAAGGCCTGCTTCAGGACTTGCTCAAAAAAGCCGGGGTCACCAAGCAGGCGGTGGAAAAAGCCATCGATGCGATGCGCGGCGGCCAGCCGGTCGATGATGCCAATGCCGAAGAGCAGCGTCAGGCCTTGAAAAAATACACCATTGATCTGACCGAACGCGCGGAACAAGGCAAGCTCGATCCTGTGATCGGGCGGGACGACGAGATACGCCGGACGATCCAGGTTTTACAGCGGCGCACCAAAAACAACCCGGTGCTGATCGGCGAACCAGGCGTCGGCAAGACGGCGATTGTTGAAGGTCTGGCGCAACGCATCGTCAATGGCGAAGTGCCGGAAGGCATCAAGGGCAAGCGGGTATTGGCGCTGGATATGGCTGGGTTGATTGCCGGAGCCAAGTTTCGCGGCGAATTCGAGGAGCGACTGAAAGCGGTGTTAAACGATCTTGCCAAGCAGGAAGGTCAGGTGATTTTGTTTATCGACGAGCTGCACACCATGGTCGGCGCGGGCAAGGCGGAAGGCGCAATGGATGCGGGCAATATGCTCAAACCGGCTCTGGCGCGCGGCGAATTGCATTGTGTGGGCGCAACGACGCTGGATGAATACCGCAAATACGTCGAAAAAGATGCGGCCCTGGAGCGCCGTTTCCAAAAGGTGCTGGTTGACGAGCCGTCGGTCGAAGATACGGTGGCGATTTTGCGCGGCCTGAAGGAAAAATACGAGGTGCATCACGGCGTCGATATTACCGACCCGGCCATCATTGCGGCGGCAAATCTGTCCTACCGTTACATCGCCGACCGGCAGCTACCGGATAAGGCCATCGACCTGATCGACGAAGCGGCCAGCCGTATCCGGATGGAAATCGACTCCAAGCCGGAGGAAATGGACAAACTGTATCGGCGTTTGATTCAGTTAAAAATCGAGCAGGTCGCGCTTAAGAAAGAAGCCGATGCCGCGTCCAAAAAACGCCTGGAAATTCTGGAAGAAGAAATCGCCGATCTGGAAAAAGAATATTCCGAACTGGAAGAAATCTGGAAAGCGGAAAAAGCCTCGTTACAGGGTTCGGCATCGATTAAAGAAAAGTTGGAGCAGGCCAGAACCGAACTGGAAGCGGCCAGCCGCGCCAATGATCTGGCGAAGATGTCCGAGTTGCAGTACGGCATTATTCCGGCGCTGGAAAAACAGCTGCATTCAGCCGCACCGGCCGAAGCGCAGAAAATGACCTTGTTGCGCAACAAGGTCACCGAAGAGGAAATCGCCGAAGTGGTGTCGAAATGGACTGGTATTCCGGTGTCGAAAATGATGGAGGGCGAGCGCGACAAGCTGCTGCGCATGGAAGAGCAGCTCAGCAAGCGGGTGATCGGCCAGGAGGAAGCGCTGAAAGCAGTCAGCAATGCGATCCGCCGTTCCAGGGCCGGGTTATCCGACCCGAACCGTCCCAACGGTTCATTCCTGTTTTTGGGGCCGACTGGCGTCGGTAAAACCGAATTGTGCAAGGCGCTGGCCGAGTTTATGTTCGACACGCCCGATGCGATGGTGCGCATCGACATGTCCGAGTTTATGGAAAAGCATTCGGTGGCGCGTCTGATCGGTGCGCCTCCGGGTTATGTCGGTTATGAAGAAGGCGGATACCTGACCGAACTGGTCAGGCGCAAACCGTATTCGGTCATTTTGCTGGACGAAATCGAAAAAGCCCATCCCGATGTATTCAACATCCTGTTGCAGGTGCTGGACGATGGCCGCTTGACCGACGGGCAAGGGCGGACGGTCGATTTCAGGAACACCATTATCGTGATGACTTCCAACCTCGGCTCGGACATCATCCAATCGCTGTCCGGCGAGGCGCTGTATTCGGTCATGAAAGCGGCGGTCATGGACATCGTCAGCACCAAGTTCCGCCCCGAATTCATCAACCGGATCGATGAAGCAGTAGTGTTCCATTCCTTGGGTCGCGGGCAGATTCGCGCCATTTCCGGCATTCAAATCGAATACTTGCGCAAACGTTTGCAGGATCGCGAGATCGGTTTTGAAATTACCGAAGAGGCATTGGATTTGTTAGGCGAGGCGGGCTTCGATCCGGTTTACGGCGCAAGGCCGATGAAGCGCGCTATTCAGCAACAGCTGGAAAACCCGCTGGCTCAAAAGATACTGGCAGGGGATTTTGTCGCCGGGGATACCATCAAAGTCGATGTTGAACATGAGACGTTGCGGTTTTTGAAGGGTTAATTCTAAATACCGCAGTTGGAGCGTGTGGAAGCCGTTCGTGCTGAGCTTGTCGAAGCATGAGCGGCTTTCACACACCCTCCTCATTCCAAAATCCCGCTCACCCTTCGACAAGCTCAGGGCGAACGGAATTTTAGAATGTTCAACTGCGTTTTTAGGGTAAGGCTCGAGAAGATAGAACCCTTCCCAAACAGACCAAAGCAACACAAAGGCGTTGCCCAAGTCGCTGCCTATTCCCCAGCAATCGACATCCGCTCGACCAGTATCGAACCGGTACGGACATTGCCGCGATAATCGATGTCATTGCCCACGGCGACGATATTTTTCAACATGTCTTTCAGGTTACCGGCAATGGTGATTTCCTCAACCGGATATTGAATCTCGCCGTTTTCCACCCAAAACCCGGCGGCTCCGCGCGAATAATCGCCGGTCACCATATTGACCCCCTGCCCCATCAGCTCGGTGACCAGCAAGCCGGTGCCCAGTTCTTTTAACAGACCCTGATAATCCAGCTTGCCCGGATCGATGGTTAAATTATGTACGCCACCGGCATTGCCGGTGCTGCGCAATCCCAGTTTGCGGGCGGAATAAGTGCTCAACACATAGCCGCGCAAAACACCGCCGCTGACGATGTCGCGTGTTTGGGTGGCGACGCCTTCGCCGTCATACGCGCTGCTGCCCAAAGCGCCTTTTATAAGGGGCAACTCGTGGATGCGGACGAATTCGGGGAGCACTTGGGTATCCAATGCGTCCAGCAAGAATGACGATTTTCGGTACAGATTGCCGCCGCTGATAGCGCCGATAAACGAACCGAGCAGACTGGAAGCGGTTTCCGCGCAATACAGCACCGGACACTGCCGTGTGCTTAGGCTGCGCCCCTCTAAACGCCGGAGCGTCCGCTCGGCAGCTTTGTTGCCCACATCGACAGCCGATTCCAGATTGAGCGCGTTTCTTGCCACGGTGTACCAGTAATCGCGCTGCATACTGTCGCCGCGTTGCGCCAATACCGAACAGCTCAAGGAATGACGGGTTGAGGCGTAGCCCTGAAGGAAGCCCAGCGAATTACCCATCACCCGGATACCCTGATGCGTATCGACCGAAGCCCCTTCGGAATTGCTGATTTCGGCATGGTAAGAACGCGCCGCATCTTCGCATTCAATGGCCAGCGCAATCGCCCCATCGACACCGACATCCCACGGGTGGTTAAGATCAAGATCGGGGAATTCGGTAGCCAGCAGCTCCAGTTCCGGCAAACCTGAAAACTCGTCTTCGCTGGTGTAACGGGCAATGCTGCATGCCGCGCTGACCGTTTCCTTGATCGACGCGGGCGACAGATCCGTGGTGCTGGCAGAGCCTTTGCGCCTGCCGAAATAAACGGTCACGCCCAGCCCCTGGTCGCAATGATGCTCGATGGTTTCTACATCGCCCAGACGCACCGATACCGATAAGCCGTTTTCCTGGCTCAGGCCAGCTTCTGCGGCGCTGGCACCCTGTTTTACGGCTTCGTCCAGTATGTCCTGGACGGTGTTTTTTAAGCGGTTGATTTGTTCGTTATTTTGCACTGTGTTCTCTAATTCTGTGTAGAAAAATGGTGCGCAATGCGCACCCTACATGGATGTTTTTTAGGCTACTTGCCGATTTATCTGCTGGAATGAAACTTCATTAATATTTGCCTGTAATTTTGCGTGTTCAATGGTCATTCCAATCAAATTACCATCTTCATCCAAGTCCAGATAAATATTTTCATTGATTTCTTTAGTCTCGAAAACCGGATGTTCCGAGAACTCCAGCAATGCGGTATCAGTATCTTCAAAATACTTAATTTTCATGGCACTGCCCTCAACAAAAGAAGCCCCATTATTTTGATTCGTGATCCTTAAAATCTTGATAAGAATCCCAGGCAAAATAACTGATTAAAGCGACAAAAACGGTAGCTATCAAAAACATGATAATAGTATTAAACATCGATCAACTCCTTTATCAATTTCTTGATAAGACGATACTGGTAAACAATAAAAATACTGACGCCCACTATGGCCAGCAACGCCATAAGGGAACCTCTATTAATTACAATTTAGACCAGCTTACTGCGAAGACGCTGAAATTTTTTTGAATTTCCCCCAAAATGTAAGCATTTTGAGGTCAACTTTTGCTGAAAGCGCTCGTTACTGAAGGATTTCTCCTTTTTTATGCGACTACA
>CAMAUL010000037.1 GCA_945861405.1 Candidatus Methylobacter oryzae
TGCCCTCAGGCAGCCATCAGCTGCCGCCTGAGCATGTACAGATTTGCCAGCCCCACCAGCAAGTTGACCTGCGATGCGTTTTTCTCCAGTCCGCGATAACGGGTCTTTTGAAAACCAAATTGTTGTTTGATGACCCGGAAAACAGGCTCCACCCGTGCTCGAACCGAGGACTGTTTGCGGTTGCGCTTTTTCTGGCTGGACGACAGGTTTTTACCGGGCTTGCGTTTGTCATTGACGCACCAGCGCATGCCCAGATGCCGGGCTCCACGCCTGTATTCATCGCTGGTATAACCGGCGTCCGCAAAGATGACCCGATCACCTTCCCGCAACAGCTTGGGCAATTCAGTAATGTCGGCTACATTGGCGGCTGTTGTAGTCACTGTGTGAACAGCGCCAGAATTCACATCGGTGCCTATATGGATTTTCATGCCGAAATACCATTGCTTGCCTTTCCGGGTTTGATGCATGTCTGGATCACGCGATTTATCCTTGTTTTTGGTGGAACTGGGCGCGTGAATAATGGTGGCGTCGACCATCGTGCCTTGAGAGACTAGAAGTCCTTGTTCTTTCAGATAAGCATTAAGGGTCTCTAATAATTTTCCCGTCAATTGATGCGTCTCCAACAAATGACGGAAGTTGAGTATCGTGGTCTCATCAGGTAACGCTTCGGTGACGCTACCAAAACCGGCAAAACGGCGGACACTTTCAATTTCATAGAGGGCATCTTCCATCTGCCGGTCGGAAAAACTAAACCCGTTCTGCAGGCAGTGAATGCGCAACATACCGGCCAGCGGCATCGGTTGACGACCGCGTCGTCCTGAGGTCGGGTAGGCGGGTTCAATTAAGGTGATCAACTTTAACCAAGGAACTGTTTGCTCCATTTCGTTCAAAAATACTTCCCTTCTGGTCAGGCGTTTTTTGTGGTTATAGTCGAGGTCGGCAAAACTGGTTTGATAGGTCATAGGGGCATTGGTGTTGTTTCGATTAATGCCGATATTATCTCATTATCGGACGATTAAATCAGCGCCTCCCTAGGAAATCCACTTTACCATTTGCGGATCAATCCTGCTTGATCTCATTAAAATAAAGCGTACCACCAATCTGTCGCATTTTAATGTTGTTGCGTTCAACCACGTCAAAGCCTTGGCTACGCAATTTTGCCGACATATCGTGAGCGTCGTTGCTGGGGTTTTTGAGCGGTGAGTTAGTGTAAGTAGAATCACCAATCACCAAGGCAATGCGTGACTCACTCGCTAGACTGTAGCTTATGGGTATAAAGCACAGCAGTAAAAAAATGCTTATTTGTTGTTTGAACATAATGAATCCCTGTGTTCTTATTTATGCGCAAAAACCATTTTCGTCACCGTGCCTACATTCGGTTTATAAAATATCGTTAAATTGTAATTGCTCGCCGAACCGTAAACGGCCACGTCTTTAACTTCCTTATAGACCTGGACAACCAAATCAATTATTTCGCGGACAACCCCCCTGTCTTTTAGAAATTCAGGATCGGGTTTAGTTTCGACACTGCCGCCAGTGTTATGTACTGCTGACAGCCAAATGTCCATTCTTTTTGGAATTTGATTGACTGTGAAAGGAGCAATTATTTTTACTTCAACGGTTGGTTGTCCAGCAATTAAAGCCATGCCAAGTTTTAAATCAAAAATTTCGGAATCGAAGAAATCAATTGGGATATTTGTTCCCGGTGTAATTGGTGTATTGCCCTCATTAGCTTCGGTTGATGGCACTTCATCGTTAGCAATTGCGCAATTAGTTGACAACAGGGATGTGGCGAGCAAAAAAACTTGTTTAATCATTTTAAAACCTAATTAATCGATGTGGAGGTGCTAGCTATCTTTGCTTTCCGGTATTTGAGCCGCAACGAAACTTACGTTCCAAGATTGGTCACTTGTACGCGCCGGTTAACGGCACTGGTGGGGTTTTTGGGGTCGGCCAGTTCGGCATAGCCCTTGCCTTCGACTTCCAGTCGACCTGCATCGACACGGTTTTTTTGTACCAGATAATCCCTTACGCTTAATGCGCGACGCTCCGACAGTGTGAGGTTATAGTCTTCACCGCCTACGGCATCGGTGTGTCCGGTAATTTTGAAACGTTGACTGCTTAACTCGGCTGAATTAAGCGCGTACCCCAGTCGTTTAAGGCTTAATTGCGCATCTGTAGTCAGTTGCACTGAGTTGTATTCAAAATTGACTTCTAAATCGATGCTGGAAGTCTCTGGCGGCGACTGCTCAGCTTCAGCCGTAACGCCTCTATCGCTTCCCACCCAACCTCGGTCAAGGGATTTTTGTTTTGCTGCTGGCTTTAACTTTAAGCCCTTAATTATTTCGTCAGTGTCTGGTCGGCGAGAATTTGAAGAATCCGAGTATGCGGATCTGATAAATAAGGATGTCAAACAACAGGTAAGAAAAACAATACAAAATAAATGGCGCATGATGGATTCCTTAGGATTTTAGGGTTTGGCACGGGTGACGAGCGTGGTCATGGCTGCGGATACGACACGGGCGGGTGCGCCAGACTCTGGTTTTATTAAAAAGGCTAGCCGGAATTGGGTCAGGTATTCGCGTTCAATCTGGCTTTTGGGCAGTTCATCATCAAACAAGGGGCTGGCAGTAGCAATGGCAACAATCATTTCATCTCCGAACGGAGCGCTGACGGTGAATTTCGGCTTCTGACCGAATATTAGGTGGGTATTCGGAGCCAGCGGTTTCGGCAAGCGTCCTTGTGGGCGCACTAAGTGTACTGCATCGCCATTGGCTTGGATGTAAGTTAGATAAAGATAGCAGGGATAATTAGGCGTGGTTACTTCGATGCTCAATTGTTCTCCCTCATTCAGCACGGTGGGATTTCCGCCTGCAATCGATAATTTTAAATAACTTGGTTTAACCAAAACATCATGAAGTGTCAGTAAGGCTTCGCATTGCGGCCAGGGGTGAACCTTAGCATCCAAAGAGACTTTAGCGCCTATCGCTTCAAGTTCGGACGCAATGTGCTCCAGATCGGCACGCTGGCCGACGAAGCCTTTTAGGGTCACAACGTTGCCGACAGTAACCGTGCCGCCCAGATCGGCGCATTCTACACTTTCAATCAATTTGGTTAATGTACGTTTTAGTTCCACCGATGATGGTGGCGGTTTGACTTTTGGGGCTGGAGGAACCACGACTTCTGGTTTGATTGGCCCTTCAATTGGGGCGGGTGGGATGGCAACCGGAGCAGGTGGTATGGGTACGGAGGGCTTCGGTATAATTTTTGGAGTCGGCGGAATCACGACCTCTGATTCGACTGGCTCTTCAATGGAAACAGGTGGAACGATGACCGGAGCAGGGGCAGCAGCAAGCTGCATTACAAATGCATTCTGCATCCATTTTTCTATAGCTTGATAAGAAACCCAACCAAAGCCTTTATCAGCCCAATTATCGCCCCAAGAATTAATCAGTTTAAACGCTTGCTTGGCTTCACTATAACCCACGAGTACCATGGCATGGCCACCGGTTCTTGGTGAAGATAAATCATTATATATTTGATTTTTACCCAAGTGGTCGAAGGAATCAGAGACAAACATGCCAAAAATCACCGGATTTCCAGCAAAAATCTGACCTTTAATGTCATCGAGATTGTGCTCGTCCACTTTTTTCCAATCATCAATGCGGAAGCTAGCCGCCTCAGAAACCACCCGCGCATCCGGCAGGTGCGAGCAATTATGCGGGTCGTAGGGGAATTCAGCCAAACTGGCTACGCCGGTTTTTTTTAGCAGATCTAAAGCCATAGACATACTAGAACCACTATCACAACCGCCCATTTTTAGTTGGTTGTAGATAAATGCTGGACTAAAGATATGCTCAGAATTGCTGGGTTTGCTACCTTGTTGACGCAGCTCGTAATAGCTACGAGTTGCATAAGCCGTCGCCCAGGCTACACAGGAGCCTTGTTCTCCTTGATTACCGGGCTTGGGAAATAACGCCGACAAATCTTTTTCCGGGCCAAAATAGGCGCGATAACGATTTACCTTGGGCATGACCGCGTACTTTTCTGGGTCTTCCGGGATATAACCAGTAGCATGCCTCTCTCCAGCCTGTGTAGGGGCAGACTGAAACAGGATGAGGCACAGAAGCAAGATAGAGCTACTTATTATGCAGCATGAATATTGGCTCAAATCCACAATAAAAGGTTGTTTGTTTGTATTGAGGGGGGATAGGAGCCTTTTTAACATAGCTATTGGTCTTGATATAGGTAAAATTACTTACAAATAAAAATTATCAGTTTAATATACCTACTATCGATTAATATACCTACAAATTTAGACTACATATCATTAGGCATACTTTGTGAGTGCATTTAAACAACAAATAATCATTTTTATATTGCTGTGCTTTATACCCATAACCTACAGTCAGGCAAATGAGTCACGTATTGCCTTGGTGATTGGTAATTCTGACTATACCAGAGCGCCGCTCAAAAACCCCATTAACGATGCACGGGATATGTCGGCTAAACTGCGTGATCTAGGCTTTGATGTGGTTGAGCGAAACAACATTAAAATAAAGCAGATTGGCGGCACACTCAGTGAGTTTCGCGGCAAGCTTAGCCCCGGTTCGGTTGCTTTGGTATTTTATGCCGGTCATGGTATTCAAATTGATGGCGAAAACTATCTGCCCGCTGTCGATGCTGATATTAACGCCGAAGAGGATGTTCAAAATCAAAGCATCTCTGTTAAGCAAATCATGACGGTACTCGACATATCAAAGACCCGGCTCAATCTGGTGTTTCTCGATGCTTGTCGTAACAACCCCTATTCACGCGGTTTTCGATCAGCCGAAGGTGGTTTGGCTAAGGTTACAGCTCCTTCTGGCACTCTGATTTCTTATGCCACTCGCCCAGGAAGCGTAGCGGCGGATGGTGATGGCCGTAATGGCCTTTATACCAGCAAACTGCTTAAGCAATTGGGCAGCAGCCAACAAATTGAGCTAAGTTTAAAAGCTGTGGTTAGTGAAGTAAAAGCCGCATCGAAGGGCAAACAAGAACCTTGGATGGAAGGTAGCATTGAAGGTGAGTTTTGTTTTGCAGGCTGTGGTTTAAGCTCGTTGCCTGTTCGGGAAGAAGCAGTTTCACCTGCACTTGATCCAGCAACTATTGAGCTAAGTTTTTGGGACGGTATTAAAGACAGTAATAATCCTGATGATTTTCGTGCTTATCTAACGAAGTATCCTAAAGGCCAATTTGAATCTATAGCGCATAACCGCCTTAAACAGCCTACGCCGACAGCATTGCCTGTCGAACGTCCTGTTACCGACGTGAACCCTGCCAGTATTGAACTCAGCTTCTGGGATAGCATCAAAGATAGCGATAATCCTGAGGACTTTCGTGCCTATCTAAACAAGTATCCTAAAGGCCAGTTTAAAGCCATAGCGCATAATCGGCTAAAACAGCCTACGCCAGTGGCTGTAAGGCCTGAATCAACGCCAGCACCAGCTGAGCAACCGTTTGAAATTGAGCCTAGTCATAGCAGTACAAGGCCAAGCGGAGGCGTGGTGGTTTTTGCTGATAGTTCTGGTTTGCATGGCTTGGAAGCAAAAGCAGCAGACGAGGCAAATAAATTAGATTGGCCGACTGCTATTGCTGCTGCTGGTGCTTATGGAATGGGTTGGCGCTTGCCAACAATGAACGAGTTGAATCTGTTATATCAACAAAAGACTCTTGTGGGTGGCTTTACTACTGACTACTATTGGAGTTCTCAGGAGGATGGCAACAGCGTCGCGTGGTATGTGTACTTCACCAATGGTGAACAGAACTACAACTTTAAGAACACCGCCTTCAGAGTGCGCGCTGTACGGTCTTTTTGACTATTTATGTCCGCCGTGGGCAAGTGAATTATGACTGATTGGGACGGGATACGTAAAAGTTATTTTTGAGTGTACCCACTTTCATCTGAGGCAGAAATCGTATATTTTTCTAAACGTGTTAGCCCACGACTGGCAAGGGGTTCCGTTGTTTTAACTTTGTACATTTTGGTTCTGCTATCGGCGTACGAGCATTAGCATCCAAATATTGAGCTACTTGGCTTAAAATACACGTTGATTCAATAGTTTGTAAAAACCGCGTTCAGATGAGCCTAACGTTACAATTAGAACGGTTTCGCCATGGCTATCGGCGGCGTCCAACAGGAAAGTCAACGGAAATTTTGTCGGCTAAGTCGAAAGCTTCTCTAGCTTCTGCGTTAGCCGATGATTCTCCCATAAATAGCCCGACTGGTGAATAAGCTGTGGTATATACGCTCTTTTTACATTGATAAGAGGATGTTCTAATAACTTGCCCATCCTTATAAATGTTAACATCATATGTATTGGTAATATCAACTCGGGATGGAAGGGTGCATAAAGAAAAAATGTATAAAACTAACGACCATCCATCATTTTCAACTATAGAGTTTTGTTGTACGTCAACTAAATACCCTTTTGAATCCATATCTCCTTGCGCATCATTAAATCCGCTAGCTAATAAATTTCTCTCCAATTCTTGTTTAAAAGATTCAGTTATTCCAGTGCCAGTGGTTTTTAATGTAATCGCACTATTGCCTGGATTACCATCGCCGAATTGCGCATCACTAATACCCAGATATTTTGTGCTGGAACATCCAAGTGATAAAAATATAAAAAATATAGCAATTAAACAATTTTTCATAATTTATTCCTTAAAGACTATCTAATATCATATTTAAATTTTTGAACAAGATTATTAATTACTTCTTTAACTAATTTGAATCCAGCGGCTTTAGTTTCATTTTCAGGCCGTCCTTGAACAGATATTTCAGATGAATCTCCACTAGATAATCCACCAGAAAATTGATTGTCTTTTGTTTTAAATACAGGTGAACAGAGGGTCTGATTGTTACAGACTACGTGGATAGCGTCCGACATCGCGGCTCGTTTTCCTTCAACATGTGTCCAATCATAAAACCAAACAGATTTTCCAGCATCAACCGATATAACAGAAGCATTTACAGTGCAACTAAGCCTCTTATATGAACTCAATATTTTATTTTCACTGCCTCTTAACAATTGAATGAACTTTGCCTTCAAATTATCGTTGACCATGGCTGGCTCTTCTTTATTTCCATTAATTTCTGAATGAAAAAACTTCCTGTCCCAACGGGTATTTCCACCTTGATTCGTATCTGAGCAATCCATAGAGTTAATGAGAAATATGGCATCAGCATGTAATTGGATAGCTGCGTCTCTAGGCGATAAGCCATGAGCTTTCTCGGTTTTATCGAGTTCCACCCAAGAAATAACTGTAAGCCCTTCCCTTGCCAGTCCCCTTTCAACTTCAGCCATCTCAACGCCACATCCTAGGGAAAGAAGATTAGCACTGGGAGCATCACTTTTTCCGCTCATTTGAGAGCTTGTTTCATTTGCGCAGCTGCTGGGAGCTTGTATAGCGAGCGTTTTCATATCCTTGCGCTTTACCATGTAATCAGTAGTTGCTACAATCTCAGCCGGTTTTTCCGGCACATCTATAGTGAGATAATCGGTTGTTAATAGATAATATTGTGAACACCCGGAAAGAAGAATTATGGGAAAAATAAACAGAAGAATCTTATACATACTATTACCATATTATATTATTGGAAAAGCAATTAAAGTTCAGTCTAGCATTATAAGCACTATGCGGTAAATAAGAAATATTGCAATCCATGGCAAAACCGTTCAAAATTAAAGACAATGAATAAGTGCATGGATTCTTATAGACTCATTGATTATTTATCGAATATGTTTTCTGTCATTGCCATGGCGCGTGGGAACCAGATGGATCAAAACTCAATCCCGCTTAATCTCATTAAAATAAAGCGTAGCGCCAATCACCGCAGCCGGTGCGACGATAATATTCAGCAGCGGAATGGTCAGCCCCAGCACCGCCAATCCGCCAAAGCTTAATGCGCCCAGCCTGACGCTTTTGACCAGCGCTTTCTGCTCGGAAAACAACACGCCCTGGTTTTCCAGCGGATAAGCCATGTATTCCAACGCCATGCCCCACGCCCCGAATAGCGCCCATAAAAAAGGCGCAATTACATTGATGCCGGGAATAACCGACAAGATCAGCAGCGGCAAGGCTAGCCTCGCCAAATAGCCGATGCGCTTGGCTTCTGCGACCAGAACTTTAGGCAACGGCTGTTCGGCGGTTGCAACGGATTCGCCGCTGATCATCGTCAACGTTTTTGCCGATAATTTGCCGTAAAAAGGCGCGGACAGCAGATTCGCCAATACCGTAAAGGTGAAAAATCCGGCGATAAAAAAGCTGATAAAAAACAGCGGCCATAACACCCAGCTCAGCCAATGCAGCCAGCCGGGGATGAATTGCTCGATCAAATCCGAGATGTAAAAATAACCCAGGGTTAAGGCGGCGCTGTACAGCACCATGTTGATTAATACGGGGATGATAATGAATTTGCGCAATTCCGGGCTGGTCAATAAGTTCAGCCCCTTAAATAAAAAGCCGATGGCTAATACCGGATTGTTGCCTTTCTTATCAAACTGCATTTTTTAAACTTTCCACGCCTTGCCCGGCTGGATTTAAAATCACGCCGCGCTCGGTCACTATCGCCGAAATCAGTCCCGCCGGGGTCACGTCAAAGACCGGATTCCAGGCTCTGACCGGAGAGCTGTTTTTGATATAACTGGCGGGCAATAACTCGTCCTGGCCGCGTTGTTCGATTTCTATCAGGTCGCCGTTAGGCATGTTCCAGTCTATCGTCGAAGTAGGCGCTACCACCATCATTTTTACGCCGTGCTGCCTGGCTAACATGGCCAACGAATAGGTGCCGATCTTGTTTGCGGTATCGCCGTTGGCGGCAATGCGATCCGCGCCGACCACGACCCAATCGATAGCGCCGGATCGCATCAACCATGCCGCCGCCGAATCGGCGATCAAGGTTGACGGAATGCCGTCCTGCGCCAATTCCCAAACGGTCAGTCTTGCGCCTTGCAGCCAGGGTCGGGTTTCGCCGGCATAGACGTTGATATGCTTCCGTTGATAAGCGCTACGGATAACGCCCAGCGCCGTACCGTATCCGCCGGTTGCCAAGGCTCCGGCGTTGCAATGCGTCAGCACGCCTTGGGCGTCGGCCAGAATATCCGCGCCCAGCTCGCCCATATGATGATTGGCGGCAATGTCGTCGCTATGGATTTTTTCCGCACAAGCCAGAATTGCTGCGGGGAAATTATTCAGCGGCTTAGTCAGTACGGCCTTCATCTGATCCAGCGCCCAAAACAAATTGACTGCCGTGGGCCTGGACTTTGCCAGCATGTCTATATCGGCAGTGACTTTTTGCCGCCAATGATTGGACTGGGCATAGTGTTTGCGTATCGATAGCGCCACGCCGTAAGCGGCGGCTATGCCGATAGCCGGAGCGCCGCGAACGCGCATGGTTACAATGGCTTCGTTTACGCCAACCGCATCGGTGTATTCATCGTAAACGATTTTTTTCGGCAATTGCCGCTGATCCAGCACCTTTAAAGTACTGCCTGTCCATTGCAATGCTTGTACGGTTAATTTGTTTTGCATAGTCATTTTTATTGGTAAAAAGTTATAATTTGACAACCCAACACAGGAATATCTTATGACAGTTGTCGATACCCTCATCCACGCTAGGTGGATTATACCCGTTGAACCGGAATCCGTAACCCTAGAACATCACACTTTGGTTATCGATGGCGGCAGAATTATCGATTTGCTGCCCACCGGGCTTGCCAAGCAGAAGTATCAGGGTACCACCACCGAGAACCTGGAGCATCACGCGCTGCTGCCCGGCCTGATCAACAGCCACACCCATGCCGCGATGACCTTGATGCGCGGCATTGCCGACGATTTGCCGCTGATGGACTGGCTGCAAAACCACATCTGGCCGCTGGAACAAAAATGGATGAGCGAAGCATTCGTCAAAGACGGCACCGATCTGGCGATAGCCGAGATGATACTGGGTGGCACGACCTGCTTCAACGACATGTATTTCTTCCCGGAAATCACCGCAGCGCAGGCGATACATCACGGCATCCGAGCCAGCATCGGGCTGATCGTCATTGATTTCCCGACGGTCTGGGCTGAAAACAGCGAAGCCTATATTGAAAAGGGGCTGGCCCTGCACGAACAACTGCGCCACCACCCGCTGATTTCTACGCCGTTTGCGCCGCACGCGCCGTACACGGTGTCGGACGAACCGTTGCAGAAAATCAAAACCCTGACCGATGAGCTGGAACTGCCGATTCATATGCATGTCCACGAAACGCTGCACGAAATCGAGCAGGAGCAGGAAAAAACCGGACAGCGGCCCTTGCAAAGACTGCACGACCTCGGCCTGATCGATCCGTCGTTCATCGCGGTGCACATGACCCAGTTAACCGATGACGAAATCGCCCGGTTTGCAGAAGCCGGCGCTCATATCGTGCATTGCCCCGAATCCAATTTAAAACTGGCCAGCGGCTTTTGCCCGGTTGCCAAATGCATCGCGGTAGGCATCAACGTGGCGTTGGGTACCGACGGCGCGGCCAGCAATAATGACCTGGACATGTTCGGCGAAATGCGCACCGCAGCGCTGCTCGGCAAAGCCGTTGCCGGTGACGCCAGCGCCATTCCGGCGATGACCGCCCTGCGCATGGCGACCATCAACGGCGCGAAGGCTTTAGGCCTGGACAATGAAATCGGCTCGTTAACCATCGGCAAAGCCGCTGACGTGATCGCGATTGATTTATCGCATCTTGAAACCCAGCCGTTATATTGCCCGATCTCGCAGATAGTCTACGCCGCCAGCCGTCAGCAAGTCACCGATGTCTGGGTGGCGGGCAAACGCCTGCTAAAGCAGCGCCATCTGACCACAGTTAATATTGATGAGTTGAGGATGAAAATCGCCGAATGGCGGGAGCGGTTGGCGGGTTGATTCATCCGGTTTGATGCTGCAACGCCGCCCTGACACAACGCAAAATCCCATAACTGTATTGCCCGTCGAACAGCTCATAAACCGGTTTAAGGGCGTTCCTTTGCTCCTCGGGCAAGCTGATAATCGCTTCTTCTATCTGCCTGATTTCCGGCTCGGGCAATTCAACAACATCGGTCAGCACTAACATGCCCTGTTCCAGAGACTGTGCCAGATGGCTATAAATGGTTTCTTCTTTAAGCTCCCGTTGCTGGGCGACCTGCTTTACGCTGTAGCCTAAGCGAAATAAGGCCACTGATTCGGCCATGGTATCCGACAGACCGATAGCCCCGTTGTTAAGGTCGGCAAACTCTTTGATCACCGCCAGGAATTCATCGGCGTAAAGTTCCAGCTTGCGTTCGCCGACACCGGACAGCAGGCCCATTTGCTGGCGGTTGGTCGGCTTGGCTTCCAGCATCGCCATCAAGGTCGCATCATGGAAAATCACATAGGGCGGCACATCCTGCGCATCGGCAATCATCTTGCGCTTGGCGCGCAACGCATTCCACAGCAGGGTATCGTCGGCTTTAGCAAACTCCCTGCTGGTCTTCTTGCTGCCACTTCGACCATGCTCAGTACGGGCCTTAACTTTCTCGGCTTTCAAGTCCTTGCGCAGCATCAATTGCTGTTCGCCGCGCAAAATTGGTCGGCACGATTCGGTCAGCTGCAACGCGCCGAAGCTCTCGAAATTGACGGCGACCAGACCCCGTGCGACCAGCTGCCGGAACACCGAATGCCATTGCTGCTCTTCAATATCAACGCCGATGCCGAAGGTCGACAGTTTGTCATGAGCGGCTTTGACAATCCGCTCGGTGGCCTTGCCGCGCAACACATCAATCAAATAGGCGACGCCGTAACGTTGCTGGGTGCGATGGATGCAAGACAGCGCCTTTTGCGCGGCCAGCGTTCCGTCCCAGGTTTTAACCGGCTCCAGGCAGGTGTCGCAGTTGCCGCAAGGTTGCTCAAGCAGGTCGCCGAAATAACCCAGCAAAGCCTGCCGACGGCAATGAACCTGCTCGCACAAGGCCAGCATCGCATCCAGTTTGTGGAATTCGACACGCTTGTGCGCCTCGTCGGCATTGGAGTCGGCGAGCATTTTCCTCAGCGTGATCACGTCTTGCAAGCCGTAAGCCATCCAGGCGTTGGCGGGCAAGCCGTCGCGCCCGCCCCGGCCGGTTTCCTGGTAATAGGCTTCCACGCTTTTGGGCAAATCCAGGTGCGCGACGAAACGGACATTGGGCTTGTCGATGCCCATGCCGAACGCGATGGTCGCCACGATCACCACACCCTCTTCCATTAAAAACTGGTGCTGATGTTTGGCGCGCAAACCGGAATCCATCTTGGCATGATAGGGTAGCGCGTTGACGCTTTTAGTCCTGAGCCATTCGGCGGTCGCATCGACTTTTTTGCGCGACAGGCAGTAGACAATCCCTGCGTCACCGGCGTGTTCGGCGCGGATGAAATCGATCAGCTGGTCGCGGGAGTTTTGTTTTTGCACGATCCGGTAACGGATGTTGGGGCGGTCGAATCCGCTAAGATAGAGCTGCGCCTGCTCCAGATTCAGGCGTAATTTGATTTCTTCTCGGGTTTTGTCGTCGGCGGTCGCGGTCAGCGCAATTCTGGGAATGTCGGGGAAGCGCTCATGCAGCAGGGACAGCTGGAGATAATCCACCCGGAAATCGTGCCCCCATTGGGAAACGCAATGCGCCTCGTCAATCGCGAACAGCGCAATCTTGATCCGTTGGAACAGCGCCCCGGTGCGCTCGGAGGTCAGCCGTTCCGGCGCGATGTACAGTAAGTCCAGCTCACCGTTAAGCAGCTGCTGTTCGACTCTTCGGGATTCTTCCAGCGACAAGGTCGAATTCAAAAAAGCGGCCTTGACGCCCAATTGTAGCAAGGCGCTGACCTGATCCTGCATCAACGCGATCAGCGGAGAAATCACAATGCCCACGCCGGGGCGGATCAGCGACGGAATCTGGTAGCACAACGACTTGCCGCCGCCGGTCGGCATCAGCACCAACGCATCCTGCCCGGCTATCAGCTGTTCGATGACTTCCTGTTGTTGACCCCTAAATTTATCGTAGCCGAAAACGGTTTTGAGTATTTCGATTGGTTTGTTATTCATAACGCCTTTTTGATCAGCCTAAATAAATACAGTTTTGTGGGCGTGAATTTATTCGCGCCCACAATATATACTCATCGCACATCAAAATTCGGCGCCTTTATTCCCTCTCCAGCAGGAGAGGGCTAGGGAGAGGAGATTTAAAAAATCGAATTTTGATGTGCAAACACTATAAACTAAATGGCAGGGGCCTGTTAGGGACGTCGGTCGGTCGCCCGTGCCAAGAATTCGCACTCCAGACATCACCAATTACAACGGCTCAAATAAAGCCGTCAAATCCTCCGCCGTCAGCTTCAACGATTCCTCTTTGGCCCCGCCCTTATAAATGCCTTCGGCCAAGGCACGCTTTTTATCCTGCATCGCGATAATCTTTTCTTCCACGGTATTTTCGGTAATCAGTTTGTAGATGAATACCGGCTTGTCCTGGCCGATGCGATGGGCGCGGTCAGCAGCCTGGCTTTCTGCAGCGGGGTTCCACCATGGATCGTAAATAATCACGGTATCGGCTTCGGTCAGGTTTAAGCCGACTCCGCCTGCTTTCAGGCTGATCAGGAACACATTCACTTCGCCGCTTTTAAACAGTTCTATGGCTTCGTCGCGGTTGCGGGTTTGGCCGGTCAGTTTGGCGTAGCCGATTTTTCGGGTATTCAATTCGCCTTCAATCAGCGCGATCATGCGGGTGAATTGCGAGAATACCAGGATGCGGCGGCCTTCTTCCAATTGCTCCGGCAATAGCTCCATCAGCAGGTCGAGCTTGGCGGATTCCTGTACTTTTTGCGCTTCTATTAGCGGCAAGGTGCGCGGGTCGCAGCAGGTTTGGCGCAGCTTAAGCAAGGCATCCAGGATGGTGATATGGCTGCGCGACAGACCTTTTTCGGCTATCGCATCGCGGATTCTTTTCTCCATGGTCAGGCGGATGCTTTCGTATAAAGCGGCCTGTTTTGGATACAGCGGCACGGAACGGATGATCTCGGTTTTAGGCGGCAATTCGGTGGCGACTTCCTGCTTGGTGCGGCGCAACATGAACGGCGCGACGCGGCGCGACAGTCGAGTCCGCTGTTCGCTATCGCCATGCATTTCAATGGGCATACGGTAGCGTTTTTTAAAGGTAGCGCTGTCGCTCAGAAAGCCCGGCATCAAAAAATCGAATTGCGTCCATAGTTCGCCCAAATGGTTTTCCATTGGCGTACCGGTCAGGCATAGCCGGTGATTCGATTTAATGCGGCGCACCAATTGGGCAGCTTTGGACAGCGGGTTTTTAACGACTTGGGCTTCGTCCAGAATCAGGTAATGATAGTCGTGCTCCAGCAGCGTTTCTTCGTCCCGTGATAGCAACGGGTAAGTGGTCAGGATCAGGTCGTAGTCCCTGATTTTGTAGAACAGCTGCTTGCGTTCGGTGCCCTGCAATATCAGGATTTTCAAGTCGGGCGTGAAGCGTTCGGTTTCCCGTCGCCAGTTGCTCATTAGGCTGGTCGGCGCGATGATCAGGCTGGGCAGGCTCATCCGCCCCGCTTGTTTTTCGAGCAACAGGTGGGCGAGTGTCTGTATGGTTTTACCCAGCCCCATATCATCGGCGAGTATGCCGCAGAATTTATATTCCCGTAAAAATTGCAGCCAGTTGAGTCCCTGCTGCTGGTAAGGCCTAAGTTCTGCCTGCAAGTTATTGGGCAGCGCGACATCTTCAATGCCGGTAAAGTTCTTTAGTTTTTGCCCCAGTTCCCGCAACTCTTTTCCGCCGTTGATGGTGAACAAGCCCTGGTTATGTTCTTCCATGTCGGCCAGTGCTGCGGCATTAAAGCGGGACAGTTTCAGCGAGCCGTCTTTGCCCATCGTACTGCTGTTAAACAGCTCGATCAGCACGTTCAGGAACGGTTTGATCTTGTCGCTGGGCAAGCTCAGGTAGTTGTGCTCACCGAGCGGGATGCTGAGCATTTCCGGCAGGTTTTCCGGGTCGTAATTTTCCAGCACCGGCATGATCAACGGCAGTAAAGGCATGGGCTGTCCGTCAATTTCTATGTTAAAGCTCATTTCAAACCAGTCCTGTTGGCTTTCGCTGATTTGAGCATCCCAGTTTTGCGCGGTCTGGAAGTTAAGCAGGAAGCTCTCGTCGATTTCGACAATCCAGTCGTCCTGTTCCAGTTCCAACATGGTGTTTTGCAGGAACTCGCCCCAGCGTGCGGCGCTTTCCATTTTGCTGTTGGCTGGGCTGAACAAAAACAGTTCTTGTCCGCCGATCTGCACGGCAGGAGCGGGAGTAAAGCCGAGGTCGGTCAGGCGAAGTATTGCTCGCTGTTCGGTTTCCAGGTCGCGTTTAATCCGCACCAGTCCCTGTTCTGTTTTTACGACGCTGTAGTCTTCCGCCGTGAATGCAGAAATCGACCAGTCACCATACACAAATTCTACCGTCATAAAATGGGTGTACTGCTGGGGCGAGACCTGATGGCCGAACAGCAAAAGCTTGGGCGTAGGCGTCAGCTGGTCGGCTTCGATCAGTTCGACTTTTTTGGGCGCGGGCAGCGGCAGGCTGGGGTGCTCAATAATCAGGCGATGACTGAATTCATCGGCATACTCGGCCGGAATACGCGGGGCGGACAGGATATTTTTAAGTTGATCGGTCGAGAGGTTGTGGGCGTTGAGTGCGCCTATGGTGCCCAAAGCCTCGTCCAGGTATTGCGGCGGTTCGGTCAGTAGCAGGAACGCGGGCGGGTCGATTTCGACAGCTAATTGATAGTCGCCGTTATCGGCTGTCTTCCAGTTAAATTTTAAATCACGGTCGGCTCCCTGTGTTAACGGAACCAGCTCAACGCCTTGCCAGAACAGTCGGCCTGTTTGCAGTAATTTGGATAAGGCCAAAAAACCAGTCGCTCCGGCAATCAACGGCTCGTCCCTAAAAGAGGGGTTTAGCGCAGTCAGCAGCTTTGCAATTTCCTGATCCTCCGGTTGAACGTAATTGAGGTAGGAATAACTGTAGCGGAGATTATTCAGGGTCGTTTTCCTGCCCTTATTCAAACCGCCGGTTTTCTTGGCTTTGGTGATTAAAAGATCAATCGTGAATTCGTGTTTCGCATTGCCGGGCTTGAGGATGTAGGCGATAAAATCCTGTGAGGCATCGAGTTGCCCCGGCGCTTGCTGATGCAGGCTGTCGAGCCAATCCAGGCAGCTGGGTTTTGCATTCGATGCGGAAAGGCTCAAATTGGAGTTTTGATACATCAGGCAAGCAGCGGCAACGTGCTTGCAGTTATAGCCGACCGGGCAGGTGCAGTCGCCTTCAATCTCAGCCGCGCTATAATCAGGCCGCCAGACGATGCGGATGTTCTGCCGGTACGGGTCTTTATGGCTGCCTTTAACGGCGGCATTGAGCTGTACAAAAAGAGCGCCTTCGTTTGTGACTGTCAGATCAAGTACCATGCCTCTTTCAAAATAGCTGCGCCCGCGCTCATAGAAAGCGTCGCCGCATTCGTAGCGTACATCGGAGCGAAGCAGTTTTTTTTGTTTATTCATTAGGGAGCGGGCGAACAGTTAGACAAGCTTCATATTGTACTGCAATACGGCGCAGTTGTAGGAATAGGTATCTTTTCGTATCTTGGACACTCGATCCACTATCTTTAAAATCATAATCTGGTATCTTTGTTGCTCGGCCCGCTTTTTTCAATTCAGTAAAAAATGAACTGCGCTTGTCGGTTGAATTTAAAATAGTAAATAAAATAGTGTAAGAGACTCAATTGACGGAATTAGAAAAATTTTTCAGCAGCGAAGGCGGATTGGCAGAAGTAATCCCCGGCTATCAGCCACGGGCGGCTCAGGTTGAAATGGCCGAGGCCATCGCCGATGCCATTGAAGAAGGCCGGAATTTGATCGCCGAAGCCGGAACCGGAACCGGAAAGACCTTCGCCTATTTGGTGCCCGCCATTTTATCCGGCAAAAAAGTCATCATCTCGACCGGCACCAAAAATTTACAGGATCAGCTGTTCAACAAGGATTTGCCGGTGATCCGTAAGGCGATCAAAACGCCGTTTTTTGCCGCGCTGCTAAAAGGCCGCAGCAATTATCTATGCACTTACCGGCTGCAAAACGCGTTGACGTCCTCGGTGGGTTTCAGCAAGGAAGACGCGGTCGCGCTGGCAAAAATCAAGTCCTGGTCGAAACGCACCAAAATAGGCGATGTTTCGGAAATGTCCGAAGTGGCCGAGGCCGATCCGGTCTGGTATCAGGCGACCTCGTCCCTGGATAATTGTCTGGGCCAGGATTGCCCGGATTACGCCGATTGCTTTCTGGTCAAGGCCAGGAAGAAAGCGCAGGAATGCGACCTTCTGGTGGTCAATCACCATTTGCTGTGCGCGGACTGGTCGATACGCGACAGCGGTTTCGGCGAGTTGCTGCCCAATGCCGAGGTCGTTATTATCGATGAGGCGCACCAGCTGGCCGATACGGCATCCAATTTCTTAGGCATCACCGTCAGCGCCAAGCAGCTGAACGATCTGGTCAAAGACGCGTTGATGGAATATTTCAAAGACGCGACCGACATGCCCGCGTTGCGCACTGCCTGCGAAGACCTGGAGCACGAGGTTAAAGACTTGAGGCTGGCGTTCGGCATCGAGCTAAAACGCGGCGACTGGAAGGACATCGAAACCAATCCGAAAATAGCCGCCAACTTGACTGCGGTTAAAGACCAGTTGCAGCGTCTGGCCGATCAGCTGGAGCTGGCGTCGGTTAAAACCAAAGGCCTGGACTCGTGCTTTAAACGCGCCGAAGAACTGGTGCAGCAGTTAAAAATCATTCTCGAAGACAACAGCGGCAAATGGATACGCTGGTATGAAACCTATAAAAACACCTTCACCTTGAGCCGGACGCCGCTGGATATTGCCGCCGAATTCCGCTCCTTTATGCAGCAACATCAGGCGGCGTGGATTTTTACCTCGGCGACCTTAAGCGTGGCGAACAAGTTCGACCATTTCGCCAATAATTTGGGGCTAAGCAATGCGGCCAGCGAAAGCTGGGGCAGCCCTTTCGACTACGCCCATCAATCGCTGTTTTATCATCCGAAAGGCTTGCCGCAGCCCAATGATCCCGAGTTTATCCCGACCATCGTCGAGTTTGCGGTGCCGGTGTTGCAGGCCAGCAAAGGCAGGGCGTTTTTCCTGTTTACCAGTCATCGCGCACTGAAACAGGCGGCCGAATTGCTGGAGAAAAAAATAGACTATCCGCTGCTGATTCAAGGCAGCCGCCCCAAGGCCTTATTGCTGGAGCAGTTTAAGGAAGCGGGTAATGCTGTATTGCTTGGCACCTCGAGTTTTTGGGAGGGCGTGGATGTCAGGGGAGAGGCTTTATCCTGCGTGATTATCGACAAATTGCCGTTCGCATCGCCCGGCGATCCGGTGTTAAAAGCCCGATTGGACGCGATGACCAAACAGGGGCGGAATTCGTTTTTCGAATACCAGCTGCCCACCGCTGTGATTGCGTTAAGGCAGGGCATAGGCCGCTTGATCCGCGACGTGACCGACCGGGGCGTATTGATGGTCTGCGACCCGCGCCTGTTAAAGAAGTCATACGGGCAGATATTTTTAGACAGCGTACCGGCCATGAAGCGCACCCGCGACATAGAAGAGGTTCGGGCGTTTTTTCAGGAAGACATTGAGCAATGAAATTACTGGCAGTAGAAACATCGACCGAAGCCTGCTCGGCAGCGCTGTTTATTGACGGCGAGGTATTTGAACGCTTTGAGCTGGCACCCCAAAAACATACCCAGCTGATCTTGCCGATGATCGATACCTTAATGGCCGAGGCGGGCTTGAAGCCGCAACTGTTGGATGCATTGGCGTTCAGTCGCGGCCCCGGCTCGTTTACCGGTGTGCGTATCGCCACTGGCGTGATCCAGGGCATCGCCTTGGGTGCGGATTTGCCGGTAGTCCCGGTGTCTACCCTGGCCGCTATCGCCCAGGATTTTTTCGATCACAATGAAGATAACGTCGCCTTTGTCGCGATGGATGCGCGGATGGGCGAGATATTCTGGGGCGTTTATCGGCGAGATGCACAAGGCTATGCCGAACTGATCGGCGACGAAGCCGTGACCCCGGCTGAGCAGGTAGAATTCCCCGATTTGACCGGTGTAGGTATCGGCTCAGGCTGGGGTGTTTATTCTCAGGAATTAACAGCCCGCTTGGCAGGGCTGGTCAGTCGGTATCAAACCGATATGCTGCCCAGAGCCGGTGCAATTGCCCGGTTAGGCGCACGAGGTTTCGAGCAGGGCTTGGCCGTTGCTGTCGAACAGGCCATGCCGGTTTATTTGCGGGATAAGGTTGCGAAGAAAGAATCAGAGCGGTAATGGGATGCGTCAAAGCGGTCTGTAGGGTGGCGCACTGCGTATTTTTTCCTAGCCTAGCCATGAGGAATGCCGATTATGAGCTGGCTGAGCAAATAGTGCATTTGCCAGTAAAACAAAAATTCGGAAAAAAGCCGCGCCAGCTATCGCAAAAAGAGAGGCTAGTAAAACCAGTACGTTTAAAATTTTCATGATGAGTCCCCCAATATTTGTTTGAATTGAGCGAGATATTCCTCCGATTAAATAAGTAAAACAAGAAATTTAATCATCAATTAAATGAGAGCCAGTTCCGGTTTTTAGGTGTTTTAAATAACCCGTGGTGAGTCCACCACAAGTTGTTTTTTTGCGAGTTTATACGCAGGGTACTTGCTACTGATCTCATGTAAAAATAAACGAATAGGTGAACTTGGATTGCCTAGTATTTTTGCGTAAAAACAACAGAATAGTCAGCGGTTATTCAGCAGTAAATTATGTGGCAGGATGCTGAAAATAGCCGCAATGATTGCCGAATTTTTAGTTCTGTTTTGTTGGATTTATTTAAAATGCAAAGAAGGATGTTGTGGATTGGTGCGAAGTATATTGCACATAGTTGGGTTTGCGCTTTTTAGAAAGCCCATGCTCTGAGGGCATAGGCATCTACTCAACTCGTCATCCCGGCAGGGAATGCCGGGATCCAGTCGCCATGGATGGCAATGTCAAATCAGGTTGTAAATCTTCATGGTTTTTTCCATACATTCACGCGAGCACATCCCTGTGTTCTCGGCAACTGCTCCTGCGTTGCTCTACCTCCTGCATAAGCCACATGGATGTGGTGAATGCAGATATTGCAGGAGCAAATATCTGTCCATGCAGTCGTGGATCCCGGCATTCCCTGCCGGGATGACGTTGTTATGTTGTGTCGCTACGTGGGTTGGTTTTTTACAATACGACACATCGGGGCTATACAACGTTGACGTTATCCAGATTTTACACTTCCAGAATTCACCAAAAAAGCGCATTATTAGCCGCTGGTCACTATGACGGAACAAATCGTCCCCAACTATTTAATTAGGAGAAAGCCATGCTTTATATCGAACCCAATCAGCAAGGCAGTAAAGTTAACTTCAAACCCCGTTATCAAAACTTTATCGGTGGCGGTTGGGTCGATCCGGTTAAGGGGCAGTATTTTGAAAATTCCAGTCCGATTAACGGCAAGGGTTTCTGTGAAATTCCCCGCTCTTCCGCAGAGGATATTGAGTTGGCTCTGGATGCGGCTCATGCTGCCCGTGCTGCTTGGGGCGAAACCTCGATCACTGAGCGCTCGAATCTGCTATTAAAAATTGCCGATAGGATTGAAGCAAACCTTGAAACGCTGGCCGTTGCCGAAACCTGGGATAACGGCAAAGCGGTGCGCGAAACGCTGGCAGCGGACATTCCGCTGTGCGTCGATCATTTTCGCTATTTTGCCGGGTGCATTCGCGCTCAGGAAGGCACCATTAGCGACATCGACAAGAATACCGTCGCTTACCATTTCCATGAGCCGCTGGGCGTGGTTGGGCAGATTATTCCATGGAATTTCCCATTGTTGATGGCTTGCTGGAAGTTGGCCCCCGCCTTGGCCGCAGGCAACTGCGTGGTCATGAAACCGGCAGAACAAACGCCTGCGTCTATCTTGGTACTGATGGAAATAATCGGCGATTTATTGCCCGCAGGCGTGGTTAATATCGTCAACGGCTTTGGTGTGGAAGCAGGGCAAGCGTTGGCGACCAGTACCCGAATCGCAAAAATAGCCTTTACCGGTTCGACGCCGGTCGGTTCACATATCCTTAAATGCGCGGCGGAAAACATTATTCCTTCCACCGTTGAGTTGGGCGGCAAATCGCCGAATATCTTTTTCGAAGATGTGATGAATCAGGAAGAAGCATTTATCAGCAAATGTATCGAAGGCGCGGTGCTGGCGTTTTTCAATCAGGGCGAAGTGTGTACTTGTCCTTCACGATTGTTGGTTCAGGAATCCATTTACGATGCCTTTATCGCCAAAGTCATTGCCCGCGCCAAGCAGATCAAACGCGGCAACCCGTTGGATACCGAAACGATGGTCGGCGCGCAAGCTTCCAAGCAGCAGTTCGATAAGATTATGAGTTACATGCAAATCGGCAAGGATGAAGGCGCTGAAGTGTTAATAGGCGGCAAGGCTGAATCGTTGGGCGGCGGTTTCTCTGAAGGCTATTATATTGAGCCGACGATCATGAAAGGCGGCAATAAGATGCGCATCTTTCAGGAAGAAATTTTCGGCCCGGTCATCTCGGTCACCACGTTTAAGGATGAGGCCGAAGCCTTGGCGATAGCCAACGACACGCAGTTTGGTTTGGGCGCTGGGGTCTGGACGCATGATATGAACCGTGCCTATCGGATGGGGCGGGGCATTCAGGCCGGTCGTGTATGGATTAACTGTTACCACCATTATCCGGCTCATGCGGCGTTCGGCGGCTATAAGAAATCCGGTGTGGGTCGTGAATGCCATAAGATGATGCTGGATCATTATCAGCAAACCAAAAATATGCTGGTGAGTTACGATGTTAATCCGTTGGGATTTTTCTAGGTTTTATTCAGCAGAGAGAAATAGCACACGGATGACACGGATAGGACGGATTTAAACGGATTTTTAAAAGCAAAGATAAATGTGTAATCAGTGTCCGTCTAATCTGTGTCATCCGTGTGCCATTATGAGATTTCTATGTCATAAAAATTCAGGGCTTTAAATAATGACAACAAAAACAGGCAGGCTCCTTCATCAGGTTCTTCACGGCGAGATCACTCATACGGATTATATCGCGGCAATACAGCCCGGCGATTCTGCCGAACAGGCCGAGCAGCAATACGTCTACGCGCATAAAATCTTCGAAAACCAGCAAGCATTAGTCAACAACCTCAGCGACGATTACGACTTTATTGTGGTCGGGGCCGGATCCGGCGGATCGGTCACGGCGGCGCGGCTGTCCGAAAATCCCGACTGGCGCGTCTTGTTATTGGAAGCGGGGACTGCCGACATCCATCAGGATGTTTTTACCCCTTATCGTTGGCCTAACCTTTTTTATGGCGATCTGGACTGGTGCTACAACACCGTCAAGCAGCAACATGCCAATAACCGCGTGGTTCATTGCCCACGCGGCAAAATGACCGGCGGCTCCGGCAGTATGAATGCGTCGGTTTGGGTGTGGGGACATCCGATGGATTTCGATAGCTGGGCTTACCACGGCAATCAGGGCTGGGATTATGAAAACGTCCGGCAGATATTCAAAGCTATGGAGGATTATTCCGGGGATGTCGGCAAATACCGGGGCGTAGGCGGCCCTATGCCTTGTGGCCTAAATGATGATCCCAGCCCGTTGGCGGCAGCTTTTGTCAAAGGCGCGATGGAGCAAGGCATACCCTATGTGCAGTCCTATAACGGCCCTGACTTGAACGGGGTCAGTTATTTCGAGTTGAACCGCAAAGACGGCGAACGCTTTAATGTCTGCCGCGCCTATCTGGTGCCTGCGATGGCGAGGCCTAATTTAACGGTGTTGAAAAATGCCGACACCCGAAAACTGACTTTCACCGGCACCCGCTGCACTGGCGTCGAAGTCGTCGTTAACGGAAAAATCCGCAACTTCAAGGCGAATCAGGAAACCATTGTTTGTTGCGGCGCGATTAATACGCCCAAGCTATTGATGCACTCAGGGCTTGGCTGTTCATCGGAGCTTGCGGCGCTCAATATTCCGGTCGTGGTTGACCTTCCGGGCGTGGGCAAAAACCTTCAGGATCATATCCTGCTGGCCGGAATCAACTATGAATGCAAAGGCGAGTTGCCGCCGTTGCAAGGCAATGCCGCCGAAGCGACGTTATGGTGGAAATCCAATCCGGCGCTGCATTCTCCCGACATCCAGCCGGTGTTTATCGCGTTTCCGTTTGCCTCGCCGGAACTGGCGGCGGGGGTGCCGGACAACTGCTATGCGATTGCGCCAAGTTTGGTTCGCCCCGCATCCTGCGGTGCCATCACTTTAAACTCGAACGATCCCGCTGCCGCACCCAATATCGATATGAATTATCTGGGCTGCGATGCGGATATTAACGCGCTGATCGCCTCGCTCGATCTTTGCCGGGACATCGGCAATTCGTCGGCATTTGCCGAATACAGGAAACAGGAAGTATTGCCCGGCCCGTTAAAAACCAAGGCAGAAAAAATCGATTTTATCCGCATGAGTGCCACGACTTATTTTCATCCGACCAGCAGTTGCCGCATGGGCATCGATGCGATGGCGGTGGTCGATCCGACCTTGAAAGTCTATGGCGTGGAAGGCTTAAGGATTGCCGATGCATCGGCGATGCCGGAAATCACTTCCGGCAATACCAATGCCCCCAGCATGTTGATGGGCGAGCAGGTTGCCCGGTTTATCAGGGCGGAGCGGCAAACAGGATAAAAAAACTTTTATACGTTTCCTCGTTCCCACGCGCAGTCTGTGGTAGCCAGGAGAAATTTGCAGGTCATTACCCTTCAATAATATCTAGTTAAGATAACTTTGCTCTAATAATTACGTCAGTTTTGTAATGAGGAGATGACAATGTTAAACGAACTTAAATCGTCAACTACTTTACTTCAATCCTATTTTGCGTGGTTTTTAAACTTGTCGTCAGGAGGGCTGGAAACCTACATCCTGGCGTTGTTTTTTGCCCTGCTCATGATTTTTGAATTTTGCGATCCCAGAGAAAGATTGCCTGCAAAACAGTTGCGCCAGTCCTATCGGCCGAACCTTGAGTTGTTTATTTTTAACAGCGTTGTGATGTCGTTATTGGCAGTGCCATCGCTGCTGGTTTTGGCTGAACAATTTGCGGGTAAAGGCCTGCTCAGCCATATCCAAAATCCGGTATGGAAAGCGATTGTTTCGTTTTTAGCTATCGATTTGTTGCTGTATTTTTTGCATAAAGCCAGCCATAGTTTCGATTGGCTGTGGATGTTTCACAAGGTGCATCACAACGATCCGTATTTGAATGTTTCAACGGCATTTCGGATACATCTTTTGGAAATAGTCATCATTACCGTGATGAAGGCGATGCTGATTGTTGTTTTGGGCATAAAAGGGCCATTGTTGCTGGCGAATGAGGCGATCATTACTTTTTTTACCATGCTGCATCACAGCAATATTTCATTCCGGGGCGAGCAATTTCTGGGGCGGATTATTATCACGCCGTATCTGCATCGTGTTCACCATTCAACCCGGCGTAACGAGCATGACCGCAATTATGGCGCGGTTTTGTCAATATGGGATCAATTGTTCGGTACGCTGGCGGAGCTGAAGCCGGAGGCAATAGGTCTCAATGAAGGCTTGCCGCAAGGCCTTATAAACTTGGTAAAGTGCGGATTTATTGTGACGGACAGCTCTTCTAATCAACCGGTCAGTCTTGATGTGATGATCGCTGAAGCCGCCTATTACAAAGCCGAGAAACGCGGTTTTCGCCCAGGCAACGAGCTTCGGGATTGGCTGGAAGCCAAAAGTGAAATCATCAAATTGGCTTACGGCGAGGGGCAGGTCAGAAATAAGCTGATACAAAAATGGCGGGGATTGGTTGCGGTCATGAGCAATGCCCTAAATGGCAGAAACCAGAAATATCCGATGTTAAGGAAGCAGATAAACTGAGCACATAGGCTGTGCTGACGAAGGAGACGGATCGAGCGTCTCCTTCGTCAGCTTCCTTTAAGCTGATCCAGCACTTGGGTCAGTTTTTCCAATTGTTTGTGCAAGACGCGGGTTTGTTTTTCTGCATGTTGCTTGTCAAACTCCAGTTTCATGCATTTATCGGTGAGTTGCTGGTTGGTCATTTTTAGCGACTCAATTTCCGAGCGCAACGCTGTTAGTTGATGATCCTGAGCGCTGCTGGAAATGCTAACGGGATTGTCGATAATGCTCCCAATATCCGCGGCTGTACTGGAAGTCTTTTTCTGCTTGCGCCTGTCTGCGATTCGTTTCTCAACAATGACATTAATATCGTCAGTTGTACTGGAAGGGGCGGCATCAGGCTCCTGCTGGGGGTTAATGCTTGCTATTCCGCCCTTTAAAAGCATGGCGTTAATTTTATTGCGGAGCAGTAAAAATACCGCAGCCTCGCTGGTCTTGCCGTCAGCACAAATCACAATGATCGGCTTTTCGCGATTTAAAGTCTTAAGCTGCATCCGTAATGAGAAAAAAGGTTCATTGATGCTGCCTTCAAGATGGTATTTCTCATATTCATCCGGCGTACGCACGTCCAGCAATGTAGAACCCTGCTGCACTGCTTTTTGCATCTCCATGTAATCAACGAAGGTTAGCGAGGGCTCTTTTATTAACGATACAAATTGCGGTTTATTCAGGCGCAATAAAGAAACATTGGTTAACGCTGTAATCGAACCGTTTCTGGGGGCATCTGAAAGCAGCGAATCCTCGCCAAAGGTGTCGCCGGATGCCAGCCTAGCCAATTTAATCTCTTTTGCGTTAGGCGATGGTTTACGCGTTAACTCGCAGTGTCCGTTTTTAATCAGATAATAATAATCCCCCATAGTGCCTTGTTCGACAATAACTTCACCCGCACTAAAATGGACGGCTTCCAGGCTCATTAGAATTTTTTGCAGATTGGTAGGGGGGAGGCGCTCAAAAATCGGCGACCTTAACAATGCTGACATCCAGTCATCTGAATCGTCTGTCTCTTCTATAAACATCTAACTGGTGTCCTTTTATAAACAAGGTGGCCGGGATTATTAACGCTTTCTGCGAAAATAACTCCCCCACGGGGCGTGTCTGCATTTCTTGGTAACCATTTTAGTACATAACGCAGCTTGTGAGTACCTGGCAGCATTTCAACGGTATCAGTAGGCGAGTAATGAAGCTGTTTTTGGGATTTTGGCTAGGAGTCGGTCAGAATAAACGCATGAAAACTGTTTAAAAATCAGTAGGACTGCGCGGCAGCTGGGAATCTCGTTGGGTCATGGGCAGATATTCAACAGCTACAAAGATAAAGCAGCTTTTGCATATTCCGGACAAAACTTAGCATAGCTGCGTTTTTTTAGGTATCTTTAACAATTGAAATTATAATCAATTTAAGTTTTACCTTATTCCGGGTGAAACTAACTATAGACAACCAATACAGGGGGAAGTCAATGGAAAGAAAAGAAGCGATGGACTTTATGATTAAGTTGCTCAAACTTATGCTGCATAAAGAAGGGTCTGATTTATTTATTACCGCTGGTTTTCCGCCTGCAATAAAAGTCAAAGGCAAGATGTCGCCGGTTTCGCAGCAGCCCTTATCGGCTAATGATTCCAAGGCGCTGACGCAGTGCATCATGAATGATAAGCAGCTCAAGGAATTTGAAGAATCGCAAGAATGCAATTTTGCCATTGCGCCTGCCGGGCTATCCCGGTTTCGGGTCAACGCCTATGTCCAGCAAGGCTGCCAGGGCTTGGTTATCCGGGTTATTGCCGCAGAAATACCCAATTTCGATAAATTAGGTTTGCCGTCTATCTTAAAAGACGTGATGATGAACAAGAATGGCTTGGTTATCATGGTCGGCGGTACAGGATCAGGTAAATCAACCTCTATGGCAGCCATGATCGACCATCGTAATGAGAACAGTTACGGCCATATCATCACGCTGGAAGATCCTATTGAATATGTGCATGCCCATAAAAATTGCGTGATCATGCAACGGGAAGTCGGCGTCGATACCAAAAGCTGGGAAGCCGGACTGCACAACACTCTGCGGCAGGCTCCCGATGTGATTGTGCTGGGCGAAATTCGCGACGAAGAGATTATGAATTACGGGCTGGAATTTTCTCAGACCGGACATTTGGCGTTGGCAACTTTGCATGCGAATAATGCCAATCAGGCTATCGACCGGATTTTAGGTTTCTTTCCGATGGGGAAACAGGCGAAATTGATGCAGGATATTTCAGTCAATTTGCGCGCCATTATTTCCCAGCGACTGGTTAAAACCGTTGATGGGGGACGTTGCGCTGCCATTGAGATTTTATTAAATACGCCGTTGATTTCAGATTATATCGCCAAAGGCGAGGCTTCCAGCATCAAACCGTTGATGGCCAAGTCCCGAGAACTGGGTATGCAAACCTTCGATCAAGCCTTATTGGAGCTATATCAGGCGGGCAAAATAGATTATGACGAAGCCTTAAGAAATGCCGACTCCCAAAACGAGTTGCGCTTGCAGATCAAGTTGGCATCGGGTGAAGACCGGTCAACTGGCGGGCTGGCATTGCAATCGAAAGAAGACGGCGGCGACGAGGAATAAATTTTCCAAGATTCTAAAACGATGCGCTTAGTCAGGATCGGACGGTGCAGTGTTTTTGGATTTTCCGCTGATCAATGCAAGCTGATTTTTAACTCCATCATACAAAACCAGATACTGACATGACTTTGACACCTTATTTAAAATTAATGCTGGAAAAAAATGCCGATAGCCTGTCTTTAAAAGCGGGTTCTCCGGCACTCTTGGGATTAGCCGGTGAGGAATACCCGTTGGGTAAAAACGAGCTAACCTCAAATATCATCAAAGAAATCACCTTTAGCCTCATTAATGACGATCAGAAGCAGGAGTTGGTTCAGAATAAAGCGCTGAAGTTTAATTGTACCGCGCCTGACGGCGAGAAATTCATGGCTAGCGCCAAGGTCGAAGATAACGGCCTAGTGTTGTTTATCGTCCCCGATTCTGCGCTGGCAAAAGCCGAACCCGCCGAGCAGGAACCGGAAAGTTATCAGATTCTGGGGGCGCCGCCGGAAGATGACTTAAATATTCTGCCCTATCTGCAAGAAATGACCCGGCTGAATGCCTCGGATTTGTTTTTAACGGTCGATTCGCCTGTTAAGGCCAAAATTTATGGTCGGGCCGTGAAGCTGGATGATTTTCTGCTGACTCCCGAGTTAACGAAATCGGGTGCCTTCGGGATTATGACCCAGGAACAAATCGATGAGTTTTTAGTCACCAGAGACCTGGATTTTGCAATCAGTCTGCCGGACGGCAGTGCGCGTTTTCGTGCCAATGCCTTTTATCAGCGCAAAACCGTAGGTTTGGTTATGCGCTTGATTCCTTCGGTCATTCCGACCGGCAAGGAGTTAGGCACACCGGATATTTTAATGGAACTCATCATGGCCAAACGCGGCCTGTTGCTGATGGTAGGCGGCACCGGATCGGGAAAATCGACTACGCTGGCGGCCATGATCAACCACCGCAATGCCAACACAGCCGGTCATATTCTGACTATTGAAGATCCGGTCGAATTCTCGCATCCTAACTTGAAATCAATCGTCAATCAGCGCGAAGTCGGGGTAGATACCGACTCGTATGCCAGGGCATTAAAAGCCTGTTTACGGGAAGCGCCCGATGTGATTTTAATCGGCGAGATTCGGGACAGGGAAACCATGTCGGCCGCTTTGGAGCTGGCCAATACCGGTCACTTATGTATCTCGACCATGCATGCCAATAATGCTAATCAGGCCATGGAGCGGGTAATTAATATGTTCCCCCATGACCATCATGCGCAGTTGTTTATGGATCTTGCCGTCAATTTAAATGCCGTTATTTCTCAGCGCTTGATTCCAGATACGTCGGGGAGGCGTTGTGCTGCGATTGAAGTGATGATCAACACTCCTCATATAGCGAGCCTGATTTTAAAAGGGGACTTGAGTGAAATTAAAACAGCGATGACTTCCAGTGGCAGCAAAGGCATGAGGACATTTGACGACGCTTTGTTCGGGTTGTACAAAGATGGGAAAATCAGCTTGGAAGAAGCGCTGAAAAATGCCGATTCCAGCAACGATCTGGAAGCTAAGATTAATTTTGGTTGATTTGAGGGATGGAATGTAGATAGCGTAAGTTAGCGGTCACGGGTGCGACCGACCCAGTAACGGGGTTTACGGGAATTATGTGAAGCTGCAAAAATGACTATGCCTTCGCCCTCTTGTCGGTAGAAAAGCGAGAAAGGAAACCCTTTGAGAAAAACGCGCCTCGTATTTGAAGCTGATGGTGTCCCTGATAGCGGAAAAGTCAATGCTCGGGCAGTTGCTTCTTCGACGGCTTTGGTAAAGCGGTCTCCTAAGCCCGGTTGTGCTTCGTTGTAATAAGCGACCTCAGCAAGAAATTCTTGGCGAGCTTCTGCGACAAAACGTGCTCGCTTCACTGGGTCATGCGCCTTGCTTCAGCAAACACATCCTCTGCCGGATAGGTCTGTAGTTCCCCCCTGTCGAAAGCGGCGACACGCTTTTCAATTTCTCGTTCCCACTCTGTTTCGATTTCGGATAGGGGGGAGTCATGTAGTGACTCAAGAAGAACCTCCGCAAGATGTGCTCGCTCTTCAGGCAAAAGTGAACATGCTTGTTTCTCTAACTCGACTAGTAACGCGGACATGGTGAATACTCCTTTGGCTGTGATTAAGGCATTTTACTCTTGGCGTTCCCAGTTGTCTTGGTTTGGTCGCTAACGTGGAGCTAAGGGGCTGCGCACTTTTGCGCAGTCCCGCTTGAGCGTAGGGTTAGGGAGTCGGCATTGTGGATGCCAAACCGATGCTCACGGTGATACTTTAGATAGCCTAGAGAAAATGGACTTATGTTTTCAATTTTGGCGTTTCTGTTTATTCCAAGCCGCTCAACGTCTTCTCCAAGTGATGAAGAAATAGATATATCACCTTCGTCTGTGAATGTGATGAATCCTTCATCAAATGCTCTGTCATAAACTGGTGAGAGAAGAAAGCCGTTGAATGGGTCAAGCCTCTCGCCATTAGAGCAGGTTGCCCACGGTTTGATGTGGGATGCGTTCAGCAAGTTGGTTGCGCCAGTAATGTTGCAACGCCCTCCCCATAGTTTAATCAACTTATCTTTGAATGTTCCTTGCCCAACGCGACCATTGATGATTTCTTCCTTGGTTGTGTTCTTTATTCCCTTATCGAGAATTGTTTTTATCAGGAAGTCCTCTTCTTGCGGAGAGATGGCTTCAAGGTAGCAAAGAATATTGAGGTATTTATCTATGAGGCGCTTAATAGTGTCTTGCGATGCAGAGTATTTTTTTACGCGGATAAGCGTGGAAAGTCCTTCCATCCTCTGCTCAACAGCCAAGCGCATGGCACCAATTTCACCAAATCGCTTGACGCTGAAACTAGCGGTCTCGACACCGCCGGATTCAGCAGGGAATGTTGTTTGCCAAACTTCCCGAATTACAGCGTTCGACTCAAGTGACTCTGAGCGATTGACTCCGACGATTCCTGTTTTGTTATTGCTCTGGAGAGTACCGGTAATGATGAAGGCACAATCTCCAAAGTTGATACCAAGCTTTTGGAATAGCTCATCACGAAAAAGCTTTGCGGCCTCCAATGCAGTCTCAGGGGAACCGTATTTGCTGTAAGGAAATGTTTCTGAGTGATGAGTATTATCCCGGAAGACTCGAACCTGCCAAGCGTGACTCGCACCACGTGGTAAAGGCCCCGTCGTCTGTCCTTTGTCAAGGCTGAAGATATTCTGAAGTTCGGGGGGTTTTTGGGCCATTAAGACTTCCTAACGTAGAGCTAACCGGGCGCGGTCCGGAAAGCTTAAAAAACAAAACTGCATTATGACCGCGCTCCGGTTGAGCGCCGGGTTAGAACTATGCCTCAGGCTCAACAGGAGTAAACCTTTTCTGGTATTCACCAATTTTTGCTTGCCCAGCGGATGATAGATACACAGACTTTATTATGAGTGGCGTAGTCAAACCAATTTGCCATGCGGCCATAACGTTATTTATCTCATAGATTCCAGCAAAAACCACTCCAAATAAAGGCAGTGCAATAAATCCGAATAATATTAAAATTAATGCCAAGGCTTGTTCTTTAATTGTCAATTCCTTATCAACTGATTGATAATACTGATAAATGTAATAGCCTAGTAAGCAAAGACCGCCAAACGCTGCGGCAGCAATAACAGTGCCACGCATAGCACTAGCCGATGCTAGTGCTTAATTTCATAAATTCACAATTGTATTTCGCAACTGAGAACCTTTGACCTCGCGTTTACGCCAAACAAAAGGGCTTGCATTGTTGTTGTAGGCTGAAACAAAATCTTTAATGGCTTGTGTTAGCTGCTCTATGCTGCTGAAGCTAGCTCCGCGTAG
>CAMAUL010000038.1 GCA_945861405.1 Candidatus Methylobacter oryzae
AGATCGACTACACCAGTTTGCTTGGTGACCATAGCGAATGTGAACCACCCGATCCCATCCCGAACTCGGAAGTGAAACCGTTTAGCGCCGATGATAGTGTGGCAGTTTGCCATGCGAAAGTAGGGAATTGCCAAGCTCTTAAATCAAAAACCCAAGTCTCAACGCTTGGGTTTTTTTTTGACCGGGATTTGGTCTAATCATTTTAGCTGGTTCTCGTGCGAATAATAAACCATAAACTATTACGGGTTAAAATTTAAGCAGTTCATAGGGTTATAAGGCGTTGTTTATGCACAGATTGATTTTATATCCATAAATGGTGGTCACTGTCTGTTGGAGATCGCATTTATTAGGATCGCTTTAGCATAACTTATTGATTATTAAATAAATTAATTTTTGTATAAAAATGCTACAATCTAATGAAGAGGCAGGTTTTATCGAGTCTGAGCGATGTTAAATATATCTTGTGCACAGAGTTATGCACAGAAATTGTGGAAAAGATTGCAGGTGCTTGATTGTTAGATTTGAATGCCGAAGTCAATGAAAAAAATTCAAAGTAAGGAAACTTTCTGATTTGGTAGGCCAGAGTTTTTTCAGTGGAAATACGATTTAACCTCCAACTCGGATTCATGTAATAAGACATCTCAGGAATTGGACAATAACTTATTTATGGGCAAAGTTTACGCATGAAAACTGATAATTTTGACCCGGTAAAAACGGGGTTACTAAAAGGCGTAAACCTGATTGAGGCCAGTGCAGGAACCGGTAAGACCTATGCGATAGCGATGCTGGTACTGCGTTTTGTAGTTGAGCAGGGCATCCCAATTGAGAAATTGCTGGTGGTCACCTTCACCAAGGCCGCAACCGAAGAGCTTAAAGATCGAGTCCGATCTAGACTAGCTGAAGCTCGCAGGGCTTTGGATAATCACATTCGACTCGCCCATTCGACAGGCTCAGGACAGGCTCAGGGCAGTCAGACAGAAAACATCGATAAAAATATTGTCAATTGGCTAGCTAATCTGGATACAGAGCCGGAGTTAGTCAAAGCCCGTTTGACAGCGGCATTGCTGGATATAGATCAGGCCGGTATTTTCACCATCCACGGCTTTTGTCAGCGCGTGTTAAGGGAGCATGCGCTGGAAAGCGGGCAACTATTCGACGCCGAATTAACTGGCGATCTAGCGGAGATTAAACAGGCCTGTGCGGATGATTTTTGGCGCAAGCAAATTTACCAACGCTCAGCCTGGGAAGTCGCGGTATTAACGGCGGACTATAATAGCCCTGACGCATTGCTTGCCAGCGTTGCCGGGTTCCCCCGCGTCGGTTCGCCGCTCAACATTTATCCGGTTTGCGAAAGCCTGGATGCAGCATTAAAAGAATTACAACATCGAGCCGGTTCGGCAAAAGAACGGCTGGACGATAGTGCAAACGTTTTGCGCGCTTGTTTCGTTGATGAAAAATTCAAGGCCAGCTTTACCGATACGTTTGAATTCCATTATGCAGCGCTAAGCACTTGGCTGCACGGCGCAACCAAACAGATTCCCAGCACCGAGGCATTAGCGTTATTGACTCAAAACGGGCTGATGGATGCCTTGCATGGCAATAAATTCAGAACCAATAAAACCCAGTCCGGCGATCAGCGCAAAGCCGAATATCTAGCCGAATTAGTAATCGATACTTCGGCTTTCGATGCGCTAGCTGCGGCGTTCAAGCAAATCACTCTGGCATTACGGAAAACCTTGTTGGACAGCTTACGCGAGGAGCTGGATAACCGCTTGCAGCAACTTAATGTGCTGTCGTTCGATGATTTAATCAGCCGCTTGGCTGAGGCGTTGCATAGCGAAAAAGGCGCACTGTTGACGGCTGAATTACAGCAGCGATTTGAAGTCGCGCTGATCGATGAGTTTCAGGATACCGACGATAGCCAGTGGCATATTTTTTCTTCATTATTTGCAGCTCCCAGCCAGTATCTATATTTGATCGGCGACCCCAAGCAGGCGATCTACAAATTTCGCGGCGCGGATATTTATTCGTATCTGGACGCGCAAAAAACGGCCGAACATCAATTTACCCTAGGCCATAACTGGCGTTCGCATCCGCAGCTGGTTGACGCTGTGAATGCGTTGTTTCAACGAGACCGGGCATTCTTGCTGGACGGGCTGGAGTTTATCGACGTTAAGCCAAGTTTGTCGGCAGATAACGGCGAGTTGCATCATGGAGGTCAGACGGCGGCACCGATGGTGCTGTGGCAGTTACCGGGAAGCGACAGTAAAACGGGGTACTGGACGGCAGGCAAGGCGGCAGAGGAAATCAGGATTGCCGTTGTCAATGAAGTCGTCGAGTTGTTAACCGGCGACTATACTCTGCAACCAATGAATCAAGCATTGCAACCTAAAGACATCGCTATCTTGGTCAGAACCAATACCCAGGCCAGAGATTATCAGGCGGCATTGCGGCAAGCGGGCGTGCCTTCCGTGTTAAACAGCACGGAGTCGGTTTTTGCTTCGCAGGAAGCGGCCGATTTATACAGCCTGTTGCAGGCCGTGGCTCACCCCGGCGATAGCGTACTGCTCAAGCAGGCTTTGACGCTGGATTGGTTTGATTTGGACGGGCAAACGCTGCATCAGTTGATTAATAACGAGACCGAACTGGATGCCTGGATGTCGCGTTTCTTAAGCTATTTTCAGGACTGGCAGCACGTCGGCTTGATGGCGATGATGCAGCATTTGTTACACGAGGAAAAAATCAGGGCCAGTGCGTCGAAAACGCTGATGGCGGAACGGCAACTGACCAACCTGCATCATCTGATCGAGCTGGTGCAGCAAGCTGCGGTTGATGAGCATCTGGGCATTAATAAAACTCTGGACTGGCTGCGTAGCGCTATCGCCAAGGCGAGCAGCGCGGAAGATCAGCAGTTGCGCCTGGAGAGCGATGACGATGCGGTCAAAATCGTCACCATGCATCGCTCCAAGGGGCTGGAATATAGCATCGTATTTTGCCCGTATCTTTGGCAGCGTAGCGACCGGTTAAGCAGCGAACGCTTGATGATTAGATGCCACGAAAACGGCAATATGGTAGTCGACTTGGGTTCAGAAGATTTTGAACGCCGTCGCGAATTGGCATTAAACGAAGAGCTGGCCGAGGACTTGCGGGTATTTTACGTCGCGGTTACACGGGCTAAATATCGCTGCTACATTGCCTGGGCCGACGTGCGTTCGGAGAAAACTGCGAATGACTCGGCGATGGCTTGGCTGCTTGAATTTGCCGAGACAGATTTTTCCTTGCAACAGGCAAGGCTGCAAGCCTTTCAGGATAAAGCCGATTACCGTTTGTTGGAAGTGCCGGGTGACACAACGGGCCATTATCACAAGACTTTTACCCTCGCCCAATTGCAGGCAAAAAAACGCAAACGATCACTCTATACCAACTGGCAAATGAGCAGCTATACAGCCTTGTCGGCATTAAGCCAGCACGATGCGCCGGAGTTGCCGGTAGATAAAGCCGGAGAGCTGGCGCTTGTTGTCAAGCCGGAACCCGGCAACGTGGTAATTGAATTGCCGCGAGGTGCGCACACCGGAAATGTCGTGCATGATCTGCTGGAAAACAATGTGTTTACGGACTTGGCTAACCGCAAGGATATAGCGATGCAACGGGACAAGGCCTGTCAGCGTTACGGATTAAAACTGGACAGGCCGCAAATGCTGGATGAGCTGTTGCAAACGGTGGTCGCAACGCCGCTGTCCGTAACCGATACCAATTTTTGCCTGATGAATCTGGCGGAAAGCCAGTGCCTAAAGGAAATGCCGTTTTATCTATCAATGCAAGCGATGGACGCCGCACAAATTAACCGCATCTTGCGCGACACTCCGGCTTTTCAGCCTTTGACCGCCAAACAGATGTGCGGCTATCTGACCGGATTTATCGATCTTATCTGCGCATATCCAGATTCCACACCCCGGTATTATGTGATGGACTATAAAACCAACAGCCTGCCGGATTACAGCCAAGACAGCTTAACCCATGCGATGCGCGAACATAATTACGGCCTGCAATACTGGATTTACACCGTCGTGCTGCACCGCTACCTGCAAACGCGCTTGCCGGATTACGACTATGAAACGCATTTCGGCGGCGTGCGCTATTTGTTCGTGCGCGGTATGCAGCCGGATCAGCCTATGAGCGGCGTTTATCAGGACAGGCCGGATTTGGAGCGGGTTGAAGCTTTAGCGGCGTTGTTTGGGGGTGGTAAGTGAACGACGATGGCAGATTATTCAGCCGCTTGGATGCTGCCTTTGCCCGATTCCTTAGCCAGCGCACCGGCTTTGACTCCCTGCAAAAACAGGCTTTCGAAGCTATTGTGATGATTGCGTCTTACGAGCAAAACCAGGGTCACAGCTGTATTCAAATAGACGACAATGCGCAGGCCGTGCTGATCGCTTCCGGGTTGGTAGAGACCAATCCTAAAGACCAAACCCATCCTCTGCCGCTGGTTCTCGAGCAGAACCGCCTGTACCTGCACCGTTACTGGGATTATGAAAATCGGCTGGCGTTGCAGGTCAAGGCAATGGTTCAGTTCACACATCCGGTTGAAAAACTCGATGAAACGCTGGATCGTTATTTTGCTGCAAGCGATGAAACCGACGACCAGCGCGAGGCAGCCAAGATGGCCGCGCAGCAGCCATTCTGCATTATTACCGGAGGGCCGGGAACCGGCAAAACTTTTACCGTCGTTAAAATCCTGGCGCTGTTGCAGGAATTGTCCGAACAACCGCTGCATATCGCCTTGGCGGCACCGACCGGCAAGGCCGCGATGCGTCTCCAGGAATCGATAGGATTCAGCAAGGCGAAGCTGCCGTGTCCGGAGGCGATCAAAAACCGCATCCCGGAAACCGTGACTACCCTGCACCGTCTGCTGGGCGCAATGCCGCCCTCCCCGTATTTCCGGCATCATGCAGGCAAACCGCTGGTGTACGATCTGGTCGTGGTTGACGAAGCGTCGATGGTCGATCTGGCCTTGATGAGCAAGCTGTTCGATGCGTTAAAACCCGGCGCGCGCTTGATTCTTCTGGGCGACAAAGACCAACTGGCTTCGGTCGAATCCGGCGCAGTGCTGGCCGACTTAGCGATGGCCGAAGCCTTGAAAAATAATGTCGTGACTTTAAAGAAATCGCATCGTTTCGGCGGCGCGATAAAAGAGCTGGCCGAGGCGGTCAACCATCAGCAGGATGAGCTCGCATGGCAAATTTTATTCGACGGTCAAGACTTAGCCGTGCAATGTCTCGATGCAGATTTAATCGATTACGTAGCCGTTCAGCAGGTAGAATATTTAAAGTTGATTAAAGCCGGTGCCGGGTTTGAGCAGATTTATCAGGCATTCAATCGTTTTCAGGTGCTGTGTTCCAACCGGCAGGGAAAACACAGCGTTGCAGACATTAATTACCGGGTAGAACAAAAACTGGCTGAGCAAAATCGGATCGAATTGTCCGGTTTATGGTATCCGGGGCGACCGGTCATGGTCACACAAAATAACCCGGCGCTGCATCTTTATAACGGCGATATAGGCATTTGTATGGCGGATGTTTCGACCGGAAAATTGATGGTGTATTTCCAACGCGCCGACGGCAGCGTCAAAAAATACCTGCCTGCCCGCGTGCCGCATTGCGAAACCGTTTTTGCGATGACTATCCATAAAAGCCAAGGCTCAGAATTCGAGGAAGTGTTAATCGTCCTGCCCGAAGCCATCAACCCCGTGCTAACCAAAGAATTGTTGTACACAGCAATTACCCGAGCCAAGAAAACCATCAAATTGGTTGCAGGGGAGGCTGTTTTTACCGCGACAGTCAGGCAAAAAATCGAAAGGGTTACTGGGTTGGTTGATAAATTTAAAATATAAAGGTGCGCCGGAAACGCCCCCTCGCGCAAGGCTTGGGCGGTCTTATTCCGGTCTACGATTCCTCTTATTCCTTCATCTTTCGTTCCAACTCTTCCTGGGTCAAATGCCTTACATCTTCGCCTTTGACCATATAAACCAAGTGCTCGCAGATATTGCAGGCATGGTCGCCGATTCTTTCCAGCGAGCGGGCGATCCACAGCACATCCAGCATCCGGGTGATGTTTCTCGGGTCTTCCATCATCTTGGTAATCAGCTGGCGGATGATGCTGCCGTATTCGCGATCAACATTGGCATCCAGGCCGGTGATGGTGGTCACGTCTTCTATGTTCATCCGGGCGAATACGTCCAGTGCGCCGTGCAGCATTTCCTGAACCAGTTCGGCCATGTGTTCCAGCTCAAAATATTGGTCATGCTGCTTGTTGTCGGTGCCGGACAATTGGATTGCCATTTCGGCGACGCGTTCGGCCATGTCGCCGACGCGTTCCAGGTCGTTAACAACCTTGATGATGGTGATTAACAAACGCAAATCGAAGGCCGCAGGTTGGCGCAACGCCAAAATCTGCATACATTCCTGGTCGATAGCCATTTCCAGCGCATCGACTTGATTGTCCTGTTTGATGACCAGCTCGGCCATTTCCAGGTCGCCGGTCGAAAAAGCCGTTACCGCGAGTTCTATTTGCTGCTCAACCAGTCCGCCCATGGTTAAAACTTTGTTACGCACGTCTTCCAGTTCTTTATTGAACTGGCCTGAGATGTGGTGTCCTATTTTACTGTTGTCCATTGCTTGCTCCTTTGTTCGATCCAGGTTAACCGTAGCGGCCGGTGATGTAATCTTCGGTCTGTTTCTTTTGAGGATTGGTAAATAACTCGCTGGTTGTACCCATCTCGATCAATTCGCCCATAAACATAAACGCCGTGAGGTCAGAAACCCGCGCCGCTTGCTGCATGTTGTGCGTTACGATAACTATAGTATATTTTTCTTTCAGCTCGTTGATCAGCTCTTCAATTTTTAAGGTTGAAATGGGATCCAGCGCCGATGCAGGCTCATCCAGCAGCAGCACTTCAGGCTCTATCGCAATCGCTCTGGCAATGACCAGTCGTTGCTGTTGACCGCCGGAAATACCCAGGGCGTTGTCATTTAAGCGGTCTTTCATTTCATCCCACAGCGCCGCGCCGCGCAATGAATTTTCAACCGTTTCTTCCAAAATACGTTTGTCGTTAATGCCCTGGATTCGAAGGCCGTAAGCTACGTTTTCAAAAATGGACTTGGGGAACGGATTGGGTTTTTGAAATACCATGCCGACGCGTCTGCGTAACGCGGCGACATTAACGGACTTGTCGTAAATATTTTCATTATCCAGCAGAATCTTGCCATCAATGGTTGCGCAATCCACCAGATCATTCATCCGGTTGATGCAACGCAGCAGGGTTGATTTGCCGCAACCGCTGGGGCCGATATAAGCGGTTACCTTTTTCTTGGGCATTTCCATATTGACGTTATGCAAGGCCTGTTTTTCACCGTAAAACAGGTTCAAATTTTCCACTTTGATGCAGGTTTCATTCGGCTCAGTATTTTTTTTCTGATCGCGTAAAACAGAACTCATATCAATAGCATGTGTACGTGTGTGATGTGCTGTCATTTCCTTAACCTTCCAGTGCCCGGTATTTTTCCCGCAAATTATTTCTGATTACAATGGCCGATAAATTCAGCCCCACAATGACCAGTACCAACAGTAACGATGTCGCATAAACCAAGGGTCTTGCCGCCTCGACATTGGGGCTTTGAAAACCGACATCATAGATATGAAACCCTAAGTGCATAAACTTTCTGTCCAGATGCAAAAACGGGTAATTGCCGTCCAGCGGCAAGGTAGGCGCAAGCTTTACCACGCCCACCAGCATTAACGGCGCCACTTCGCCCGCCGCCCGCGCCACCGCCAGAATCAAACCGGTCATCATCGCCGGGCTGGCCATCGGCAATACCGTCAGCCATAAAGTTTCCAATTTGGTCGCGCCCAAGGCCAAACTGCCTTCGCGTATCGAGCTTGGAATACGCGCCAGACCTTCTTCGGTTGAAACGATGACCACCGGCAAGGTGAGTAAAGCCAGCGTGATCGATGCCCATAGCAATCCAGGTGTACCGTAAACCGGCGCAGGCGAGGATTCCGGAAAAAACAGCTGATCGATATTGCCGCCCAGGATATAGACGAAAAAGCCCAAGCCGAATACGCCGTAAACAATGGACGGCACGCCCGCCAGATTGTTGACCGCAATTCTGATCAAGCGGGTGATAAAACCCTGCTTGGCATATTCGCGCAAATACACCGCCGCAATTACGCCGAACGGGGTCACGATAATCGACATCATGATCACCATCATTACCGTGCCGAAAATAGCCGGAAAAATGCCGCCTTCGGTATTGGCTTCACGCGGATCGTCGGTTAAAAACTCAACCAGCTTGACGCCGTAATGGCCGATTTTATGAAACAGGCTCATGGTGTTCGGCTGGTAAATCCTGACCACTTTAGCCAAGGGGATTTCAATTTCCTTACCGTTTTCGGTCTTGGCAACGAGGCTGTCCTTTCTTATGTTCCGGTACAGTTCAAGTAACTGCGTTTGGTACTTTTTGTATTCAATTTCAAGCTCGGCCTTTTTTGCCGCTACCCGTTGCTGGGCCGGTGCATCCCAGCGATTTTCCAGTTGCAGCTTCTTCTGTTCCAGTCGTAACTGTTCCAGGCTGTAATTGATCGCACCGACTTCCTTTTTTTCCAGGTGGGCTATTTGTCCAAAAACCGCTAAAGCGTCATCAATTTTTGACTGGGTTGCAGGCCAAGCTTGATCGCCTTCTGCAATAACTTTGCCGCCTTCCTTAAGAGCAACCAGCTGACCGTAAAAATTACCCCATTCGCGCCGCTCCACCACCATCAGATCGGCAGGGGCTTGTTGCTGCTTTACATTGCGCTCCAAGATCCAGCGAAAATCGGTGCCGGTAACATCCCGGTTGCCGGTTTTAACCAGGTATTGCACCAGGGTGTCCTCATCATCGGCCATGATATGACCGGTAGTTTTAGCCATCGCCGCCGGGGTAACGCTGCTATCGACATGCTCACCGATGATCGTCTGGATTTCCCCGCCCGGTTCCTGATAACTGAACTGCACCACTTGGGCAGGCCAAAAATGCCCAACACCGCGTACGATAACCAAACCTAATACGCCGATCACCATAATAAGGCAGGCGCTGACCGCAGCCGCGTTGAGCCATACCCAGGGGGTGCCGCTTTTAAACCATGCTTTAATCATAATGAACTGTACTTTTCGCGTAAGCGCTGACGGATGACTTCGGCCAGCGTGTTAAAAACAAAGGTAAACATAAACAATACCAGCGCCGCCAGAAACAGAACCCGGTAATGGGTGCTGTCGACTTCCGATTCGGGCATTTCCACCGCGATATTGGCAGCCAGGGTACGCATGCCCTGGAACACGCTTAAATCCATGACCGGCGTGTTGCCGGTTGCCATTAGCACAATCATGGTTTCCCCAACGGCGCGGCCAAAACCGATCATAATCGCGGAAAAAATACCGGGGCTTGCAGTTAGCAGCACCACACGAATCATGGTTTGCCAAGGCGTAGCGCCCAGCGCCAGAGAACCTACGGTCAAATGTTTGGGTACGCTGAAAATAGCGTCTTCGGCGATAGAAAATATGGTCGGAATCACCGCAAAGCCCATCGCCACGCCGACGACCAGCGCATTGCGTTGGTCATAGCCTATGCCCAATTCGGCTTTGAACCAGTCGCGCAAAGTGCCGTGAAACAGGAACGTTTCCAGCGGCAGGCTGACCTTAAAGGCAAACCAGCCGCTCAGTAAAATGACCGGGATCAATAAGGCAGCATCCCAGCCTTCCGAGAGATTATGGGCAATGCGCTTGGGTATAAACTGCCAGGCAAAGGCAAACAGCATCACGCCGACAGGCACTATCATCAGCATCGCAAACAATCCGGTCAGGTGTTCTTCCATAAACGGGGCCAGCCAAAGACCGGCAAGAAAGCCCAAAATAACCGTCGGCAACGCGCCCATGATTTCAATCGAGGGTTTTACGTATATCCGCATCTGCGGAGCCATAAAATAAGCGGTGTAAATCGCGCCCATAAGCGCCAGCGGTATCGCCACCAGCATGGCATAGAATGCCGCTTTCAGGGTGCCGAAAACCAATGGCGTTAAACTGTATTTAGGTTCGAAATCATTGTTTGCCGAGGAAGACTGCCAGATATAATCGGGCTTTGGATAGCTTTCATACCAGACTTCCTGCCAAAGCGATTTGATCGAAACTTCGGGATGCTCATTATCGACATGCCAGAAATGCATTTTGCCGTCTGCCGATTGCACCAATAACGCATTGGCTCTGGGCGATAAAACCGCTGCTGTCGGCAACGCATCGCTGACCCGCTCCTTAATCATTTCCCGCTCGGCGGTGGAATGATAAATGCCCACAATCCCGTCGGCATCGGTGGTCATAAAGCCTTTGCGCCGCTGTTCGGCATTGATCGCAACGACGGCCTTTTCAGACACTTTGAATGACCTGATTTTTTGCATGGTGCGGCGATTCGACTTGTCTTTAACCATGCTCCATTGCGATACCAAGCCGCTGGAGTCGCCTATCATCAGCGAAAGATCGCCGTTTAAAAAAGCTACACTGGTGATTTTTTGTCCGGCATCGACCACATTCTGCTGCTGCCTTAAGCTTGGATTGGTTTTGCCGCTGATGTCGAAAAAGCCCATCTGCCCGTCGTTGCTGATCAGGTACAGGTTGGCCTCATCCTTGTCGATTAAAATATCGGCAATATTGGCCGCAGACTGCTCTAAAATTGAATCGGTTCGTGTTAAGGCGGCCTCATCGGCAAATAACGATTGTTCTTTTTGGAAATTGATCAGGCGGATTTTGCCGGGGTTGTTTTCGATATCGGCTGTTTTTGCGACTATCGTGGTCGCATCATCGCCCACTTTAACCGCGATTTGTTCCAAAGCCGCGCCGGACTCATCCAGCACCAAAGACTGTTCGCCCAAGGGATATTTGAGCGATGGCGTAATTACCCGTACATTATCGGGATAAGTGACTTTATATTGATGTTTAACGACGATTGCCCGGCCATTGGATAAGCCGTAAATGACAGCGCCCTGGTTAATAGGGCTGCCTTGAGCAAAGCTGGTGATATGTGTACCTTCAGGGATTGCTACGGTCTGCGTCAGCATAGTTTTGCCGGTCGCCGCCTCAAAAAAAACGACTTGCCCGCTGTCGGTAAATCTTGCCCCCACTTCGTTTTGCTCTTCCATCTCCAGCAGCAAGGTATTGCCCAGCGCCAGTTCCGGCACTGCATATTCGCTAACCGATTTTGCGCTAGCCGAGATAAATAGCGGAAAAACCACGTACAGCAAATAAAAGAAAATCAGCACGATAGCGACGATTACACCCAGGCCACCTGCCACTACGCCGTAGCGCGCCATGGCATCTTTAATAAGTCGCCAGCGTTGATGATATTCGCCGGAACTGATTTTTATGGAGGGCGGTTGTTTTATGGGTGTGTTTATTTCTGACATACTAAAAAGACTGGAAATTAAATAGAGCAATGATATAACAAAAACAAAAAAAACGGCCAAGATTCACAAAGCAAATCTTGGCCGTAGTTTTGTCCGATGTGTTTTTACATTCGAGGGGGATGATAACAACACATTCAGCCCAACATCCCTGTCTATGCATCCTTGCGCAACATTAAATCCTTTTTTTACAACAATCCTTAATTTTATTTAAGGGTAGCTATTACTTTATCAATAATTTTCGCTGGCAGAGGAATATAGCCGTCTTTGATAACCACTTGCTGACCGGTTTTGGACAGAACCATTTTGATAAATTCGTTATCTAACGGAGCCAAAGGTTGGTTAGGCTTCTTGTTGACATAAACATACAAGTAGCGAGTCAAAGGATACGTGCCGGCTATCGCATTTTCAGGTGTCGCGTCAACAAAGGTCTTGCTGCCTTTTTTTGCCAAAGGCACCATCTTGACGCCTGATGTGGTATAACCCATGCCGGAATAACCAATACCGTTAGCCGATGAGGTGACTGATTGGACAACCGAAGCCGAACCGGGTTGCTCGTTTACGTTGTTTTTAAAGTCGCCTTTGCATAAGGCGTGTTCTTTAAAATAACCGTAAGTGCCTGAAACCGAGTTACGTCCGTATAACTGGATGCTTTTTGAACCCCAAGCTGCCGCGCCTGCGTCACCCCAAGTTTCAATGTTTGCTCCGCCGCATTTATTGGTGGAAGAGAAAATCCCATCAACCTGTTCCATGGTCAGGCCTTTAACCGGGTTGTCTTTGTTGACAAGAACTGCCAGCGCATCGATAGCGACTGGGATAGCAGTCGGCTTATAGCCGTATTTGTCTTCGAAGGCTTCCAGTTCGTCATCCTTCATTTCGCGGCTCATAGGGCCTAAGTTTGATGTGCCTTCAGTCAGCGCAGGCGGCGCAGTAGAAGAGCCTGCTGCTTGAATTTGAATGTTGACGTTAGGATAAGCACGGTTGAATTCTTCAGCCCATAAAGTCATCAGGTTGGCCAGTGTATCGGAACCGACGCTGGACAAGTTGCCGGAAATGCCGCTGGCTTTTTGATACTCGGGAACACCCGCATCAACAGTTTGTACTGCACTTGCAACGCCGCTGGTTAATGCCGCGATACCAAAACCCATCGCAGTAACCAGCGATTTAGTCTTAAAAGATAGTTTCATGATCAATCCTCAAAATAATTTAAAGTGGCACTATTATGTTAATAGAATGTGACAAGAATATTACAACACAGTTTTTTTTGCTTTGCTTGGAGCTTAGCGCAAAATAACGGCTTACAATACCTAATCGCCATATCCTATGTCATAAAATTTTAATACTAAGCTGTTACGCTTAAAGGGCTTAACTATCTGAACCGCTTCCGTTGATGAAACTATGTCCTTACAATTTGAGTTGCCGTTAAATTTAACGGTCGAAAAATTTATCGCCGAATTAAGTCACGAGGCCGGTATACAAAAGGTTTCAAGGCGGCCAATCTGCAAAACCTATTACGACAGCTTTGACTGGCGACTGTACTCAAGCGGCATCACTTGCGAGTTTAACCAGGCGAAACGGGCGACCGGCCGGTCGCCCCTACTATTAAGATCCATTAAAACCGGCTTGGTTATCGCTGAATCAAAGCTTAAGAAAGTTCCGTCATTCGGCAACGCATTCGAGCCGGGAATCCTGCGCGACACCCTGGAGCCGTTGTTGGAAATGCGCGCATTATTGCCGGTTTGTACGCTGGATTATCAAACTCAACAACTCAACATCATTAATAAAGATCAAAAAATTATCCTGCGGCTGCAAGTCGAAGAGTACGGTCTATTCAATAACCGGGTTCTGCTGCAACCGGTAAAAGGTTACGACAAGGCTGCCGAACATATGGCCGAGCTATTGACCGCTAAGCTGGTTTTAACCGCCGTTGATGAACCCGTCTTGCAAAAAGTGCTGCAAGTTCATGGCCGCAAGCCCAAAGATTATTCGTCAAAACTCAACATCAATTTAGATCCGGAAATGCGCGCCGATATTGCCGGGAAATACATCTACACTCATCTGCTAAAAGCCATCAAAGTCAACGAGCAGGGCACTATTGCCGATACTGACAGTGAATTTTTGCATGACTTTAGGGTTGCGGTCAGAAGAACCCGCGCAGGACTCAGCCAGATCAAAGGCATACTGCCCGATCACATCAACGCATACTATGCCGATTTTTTCAGCTGGCTGGGGCAGATCACCGGATCAACACGGGATTTGGATGTTTATCTGCTGAATTTTGAGCGCTACAAAAGCAGCCTGCCGGATTCAATCAGGGAAGACCTCAATCCGTTATTTGATTTTTTGCAGGCCAAACAGCATAAAGCCCAGAAGGAACTGGCAAAAAAACTGCAATCTGAAAAGTATCTGTCCACCCTGTCCGAATGGGAGCAGTGCCTTAAAGAACCCTCCTACAAACAAGCGCTAGCACAAAATGCCACGCTAACCATTAAGGAGTTGGCAGATCGGCGGATATGGAAGATTTTTAGCCGCGTGTTGCAGGAAGGCGATGTCATTACCGGCGCATCGCCCGCTGAGGCATTACACGATTTAAGAAAATCCTGTAAAAAGCTGCGCTATTTGATGGAGTTCTTCCAAAGCCTTTATCCCGAACAGCAAATAAAACACCTGATTAAAAACCTGAAAGAGCTTCAGGAAGTGCTGGGCGACTTTCAGGATTACGCCGTTCAGGAGCAAACGCTAAAACAATTCAGCGACGAAATGATGGCGCTTAACACCCCCGCCAATACCTTTTTAGCCATGGGCGTGTTGATTCAGGATCTTGATGCCCACCGATGCCGCGCCCGCAAAGATTTTTCCTCAAGATTTGAAGACTTCAAGCAGGAAGAAAACCGGTCTGCCTTTAAGCGGTTGTTCGCTCCGCCAAAGTCTCACCATCATCAGCATTGAGTGCGGAGGAATACATCCAGCCGATATTATTGTATTATTTAGCGGTGGAGTTATTTCAGCATGGGTTGCTTAGGTAGCCGTGTTGCGCTAGTAACATCAGAAATAACCGTTTTTAAAACTTACGCCTGATTAGACTTTTAAGGATCAAATATGATGAATAAATTCAAGTTGATAATAAGTTTTTTATTGATAATTTTGGTTGCCGGATGTGCTGGCGGGGCTACGCATGAAAGCACCGGCGAATATCTGGATGATTCCGTCTTAACTACTAAAGTTAATACTTCAATACTAGGTGATTCCAGGCTTAAACTGCTGCAAATCAACGTTGAAACTTTCAAGGGCGTTGTGCAGTTAAGCGGGTTCGTGGATTCAGCTGCCGCTGCCGCCAGAGCGGTCGAACTCGCAAGAAAGGTTCCAGGCGTCAAGTCGGTTAATAACAGTTTAATTGTGAAGACGCAGTAATTGCATAACTCACTGCACGCACCCGTTTAAAGCATAAAACCACGAAGAAATGTAAAAGCCAAGCTTTGCATCCTTCGTGGTTTCAAACTAATCCGCTACATTGATGTAATATGCGGACTTTCCACCCCGCTTAAGGTGATACTTATGGGGTAGTTCCGTCGTTACATCCCATTTGGTTCCCTTCCCGATTGGCGAATGCCTTGTAGGGGCGAATTCATGCCGGGCTATCCTGCCCGACACCCTTCGGGTAAATGCAAATCTGCTCCAGACAGATTTGTCATTCGCCTAGGGCGATTAAAATCGCCCCTACAGCCATATATCCTTAGTTACTGTTTTTCCATCTAGCTCCTCATCACCCGCTTGACCCATACCTGAACGAATTTACCTGATTCGCTAACGCCAAGCCGTTGTTTGTCGTTACGTTGGAAAAGTTTTCAGATCAAGCCGCTGAATTTGCTTACCCATTACAGCTGCCAGCAAAAGCCATATATCTGTTAATCAGATATATGCATCTAATAATGTCGTTTTATTAAATATAAAATTCTCATTAAACTTCCCGCCAACGTAAACGACAGGTGGAGCATTGTCATGGCGCTTAAATTGGAACGCACACACGGAGAACCGAGAATGACTGCAATAGCAACTCAGATTTCAGATATTTTACAAGATATTAGGTTTGGTTCGATTGAAATAATTATTCACGAAGGCAAAGTTGTGCAAATCGAGCGTAAGGAGAAATTGCGCTTTGATAATAAAAAATAATTACCCATTTCTACCGTAAAAAACGGCGATTGAAAATACTACGTAAGAGATAGCCGCCTGACCGGATCGCCGGATGGTACAGGTTTTTTTGAGGATTAAAACGATGAAACATTTTAAACGCACCGCTTTAGCCAGCGTGATTAACTTGGCCTTATTCGGCATTCCCGACGCCCATGCAGATAACGCAGCCCTGGAGCGGCGCATCCGTGAATTGGAAAGCCGTCTGGAGAAGCTGGATCAGGCCAGCAAACCCGTTGCAGCGGCTCCCGAAGTGGAGAAACTGACCCGAAAAGTAAATACCCTGGAACGTAAACTGGAAGTGCAGGATGAAGTGACTACCGGCGCTTTCAAAAAGTTACCGGTATTCGAGGCGGGCGCGGATGGATTCAAGATTTCTTCCTCGGACAAAAAACATCAGGTGCGGGTACGCGGCGCGGTGCAGGCGGACGGGCGTTTCTGGCTTAATGATAATACTTCCAGATCGACCGACAAATTCGAAGTCAAGCAAGCGCGTATCTGGTTGGAAGGTTACTTTTTTAAAGATATTTATTTTAAAATCATGCCCGACTTTGCGGCGAGCAGCAATATTCTGCCGGACGCTTACCTCGACTATGCTTATCATCCTTCGGCCAGTCTGTTGGTCGGTAAGTTCAAGCCCTCAATCAGTCTTGAGCGCTTACAGGGCGATGCGGATGGCACCTTCCTGGAACGCGCCTTCCCCACTTATTTAGCCAGCAATCGTGACGTAGGTGTTCAGCTGCATGGCGGGTTCTCCAAACCGGGCTACAAGGCAGAGACTGTCGCCGGGCCTATCGACACCAAGAATACGTTTACCTATCAGGTCGGCGTCTCAAACGGCTCTGGAGACGATGGCAGTCCTAACAATAATTCGCCCGATACGGATAACAACAAGGAAGTGAATGCGCGTTTATTCGCCCATCCGTTCCATCACTCCGGCTATTCCTGGCTGGAAGGCTTAGGATTCGGTGTGGCGGGTTCTGTTGGCAATCCGGATAGACAGGCTCTCAAGGTTCAGGCAACGCCGATAGGTAGAACCACCTATCTTGATTATGCGAACACGAATACCGGTTTTGTCACGCCGACCTCTGACGGAGGCCAGTTCCGTGTTTATCCGCAGGCTTACTGGTATTCCGGGCCGTTCGGCGCCATTGGCGAGTATGTGGTTTCGTCCCAGCATTTGGTTAGCGGAAATACGGATGTTGTGCAGAAGAATACGGCCTGGCAGATTCAGGGTTCTTATGTGGTCACCGGCGAAGACAATAGCTTTTCTGGCGTCAAGCCCATCCAGAACTTTGATCCATTGAAAGGCAAGTGGGGCGCTTTGCAGCTTGCGGCACGCTACAGCGAACTGGATGTGGATAATGATACCTTCAAAATTGTTGATATAAATCGGTCTGCGGCGAAAGCTCAAGCCTGGACGATAGGTGCCAACTGGTTCCTTAACAGCAATGCGATCATTCGGGCCAATTACGAAAATGTATCTTTTTCCCGTGGCGCGGCCAGAGGTGGTGATCTCGCCAACGAATCAATTTTTGCAACACGATTCCAATTATCGTTTTAAACAATCTGACCTAAGGCGTTTTACTCATGAAAAACAAATTTACCAACATCGTCTTCGCGGCCGTATTAGCCGTATTGGCGGCCAACGAGGTACGCGCAGCGGATATAAATCTGCTTAACGTATCTTATGACCCGACACGCGAACTGTATAAGGAATACAACACAGCCTTCGCCAAATACTGGAAAGCCAAGACCGGCGATACCGTGACTATCAACCAATCTCACGGCGGCGGCGGCAAGCAGGCGCGTGCTGTATTGGAGGGGTTGGAAGCGGACGTGGTTACCCTGGCTGTGGCTTTTGACATCAATCAGCTTTACCAGAAACGTAAATTGATCCCGGAAAACTGGCAAAGTTCGTTGCCTAACAACAGCTCGCCTTATACCTCGACCATTGTCTTTGTGGTGCGTAAAGGCAATCCGCAACATATCAAGGATTGGAATGACTTAATCAAGCCCGGCGTCAGCGTGGTGACGCCGAATCCAAAGACTTCCGGCGGAGCGCGTTGGAACTATTTGGCAGCCTGGGCTTATGCGTTAAAGCATAACAACAATGATGAAGCCGCCGCCACAGCGTTCGTCGGTCAGTTATTTAAAAACGCGGCGGTATTGGACACCGGCGCACGCGGATCGACGACCAGCTTTGTCGAGCGGGAAATCGGCGATGTGTTGATCACCTGGGAAAACGAAGCTTACTTGGTGCTGCGTGAATTCGGCGCGGATAAATTTGAGATAGTCACGCCATCGTTGAGTATTTTGACCGAGCCGCCAGTTACGGTGGTCGAAGATGTGGCGCGCAAGCATGGCACTACCGAAGTGGCGACGGAATACTTGAAGTATTTGTACAGCAAGGAAGGCCAAGATTTGATCGGTAAAAACTTCTACCGTCCTTCTGATCCTGAAATTGCCGCTAAATATGCCAAGCAATTCCAGCCCTTAGAGTTGGTGAAGATCGATCAATTCGGCGGCTGGGATGTCGCGCAGAAAAAGCATTTTTCTGATGACGGCGTGTTTGACCAAATATACGGGCCGGGGAAATAAATCGCGCTGTATCGTTCCCATGCTCCGGCGCTTATTGTTATGCAACAAGTATTTTAAAGCACGTCATCCCGGCAGGGATTGCCGGGATCCAGGGCACAGGGATGTGAACGCTTGATTTAACTCAGCGATTCCTGTTGCAAGACTTGTTGTCTGCTTCGGCATTGCCATCCATGGCTTCTGGATCCCGGTAATCCCTGCCGGGATGACGATGTTTCGTAGACACTTGTTATAACGACGAGCGATGGGCGTGTCGAAACAGTAAAATTAATGTGGAGTGAGGTAATGTCAAAAAGCAGTATTATGCCGGGTTTTCGTCCAACCATAGGGTTCACCCTGATCTATCTGGGTCTGGTGGTTTTGATCCCGTTAAGCACACTGGTGTTTAAAAGCTTTCAGCTGAATTGGGATGACTATGTCCACATCATCACCAACAAGCGGGTGTTGTCCTCGTTTCGGGTCAGTTTTTCCACCGCGCTGGTGGCAGCGATGATTGCCAGTTTCTTCGGCTTTATTGTCGCCTGGGTGTTGGTGCGTTATTTATTTCTAGGCAAGCGTTTTTTTCATGCCTTGATCGACTTGCCCTTTGCCTTGCCGACCGCCGTTGCCGGTATCGTGTTGGCAACTATTTTCCAGCCCAGCGGTTTTCTGGGCAAGCTGCTGATCGATTCGTTCGGCATACAAGTAGCTTTTAAACCGCTGGGTATCGTGATGGCGCTGATTTTCATCAGCATCCCGTTTGTCGTGCGCACCGTTGAGCCGGTATTGCTGGAATTCGAATCAGCCATGGAAGAAGCCGCATCAAGCCTGGGCGCGACGCGCTGGCAAGTCTTTGGCAAAATCATTTTCCCGAATGTCTTCCCGGCGTTGCTGACCGGTTTCGCGCTGGCTTTTGCCCGAGGTGTGGGTGAATACGGCTCAGTCATTTTCATTGCAGGCAACATTCCCTATATATCGGAAATTGTGCCGCTGTTGATTGTCACCAAGCTGGAACAGTTTGACATTGAAGGAGCCACGGCCATCGCCCTGACCATGCTGGTCATCTCGTTCGTGCTGCTGCTGTTGATTAACCTGCTGCAATTGTGGGTGCGCAAGCGCTCAGGACAACTCTAAGGAGGTGAGAATATGAATGCCATTGCCCAACCCATAAACCCGGCCAGATTGGTTGCCCGGCAACAAAAGGTTTTACAGGATGCAGACTGGGTCAGATGGAGCTTGATCGCGATTGCCGTCGGCTTTATCGGCTTGTTTATCTGCCTGCCTCTGGGCTTGGTTATTTTTCAAGCCTTCTCGAAAGGCATAGCGGCTTATTGGTCGGCATTATCCCAGGCCGACACGCTGGCCGCGATCAAGCTGACCTTGTTGACCGCATTAGTCACCGTGCCGCTGAACACGGTATTTGGCGTGGCCGCCGCCTGGGCAATCACCCGCTTCGAGTTTAGGGGCAAAAGCCTGTTGACCACCTTGATCGACTTGCCGTTCTCCGTATCGCCGGTTATTTCAGGGTTGATTTTCGTGTTGCTGTTCGGCGCACAAGGCTGGTTTGGCGAATGGCTGTCAGCGCATGATGTAAAAATCATTTTCGCCGTCCCCGGCATTATTCTGGCGACCTTGTTTATTACCTTCCCTTTCGTGGCGCGGCAGTTGATTCCGTTGATGCAGGAAATGGGCAACCAGGAAGAAGAGGCCGCGCTGTCACTGGGTGCGAGCGGATGGAAGACTTTCTGGGCCGTTACGATCCCGAATATCAAATGGGCATTGCTGTACGGTGTGCTGCTGTGTAACGCCAGAGCGATGGGCGAATTTGGCGCGGTTTCCGTGGTTTCCGGCCATATCCGGGGCTTGACCAATACGCTGCCTTTGCATGTGGAAGTCAGTTATAACGATTATGACGTGGTCGGCGCTTTTGCCGGTGCGTCGATACTGGCCGGATTGGCTATCGTGACATTGATTTTAAAAACAGTTTTGGAATGGCGGCAAGCCAATCGGTAACCATCATTAATAGAACACGGATGACACGGATTTGACGGATTTACGCGGATTTTTTTAAAAAGTCGAAGCCAGTTGTTATTCGCTTTTTAATCAGTGCTTATCCGTCAAATCCGTGTCATCCGTGTTCCATTTCTCTTTGCACTGAGTAGTTCAATAATTGTATTTTTGAGGCACCCCTATGAGTATTTTACTTTCCAATATCAGCAAAAAGTTTGGTACGTTTACCGCGCTGGACAACATCAATCTGGAAATCCCGGAAGGTGAACTGGTGGCCTTATTAGGGCCTTCCGGTTGCGGTAAAACCACGTTGCTGCGGATTATTGCGGGACTGGAAAGCGCCGATCAGGGACGGGTATTATTAAGCGGCCAGGACAGAACCGATCATGATGTCAGCCAGCGCGGCATCGGCTTTGTTTTTCAACACTATGCGCTATTCCGGCACATGACGGTCTTCGAAAACGTGGCGTTCGGCTTAAGGGTCAAGCCTCGCCGTGAGCGGCCTAGCAACGAGGTGATCGCTAAAAAAGTCCATGCCTTGCTGGAGTTGGTGCAACTTGACTGGCTGCATGACCGCTATCCGGATCAACTGTCCGGCGGCCAGCGCCAGCGTATCGCGCTGGCCCGCGCCTTGGCCGTGGAGCCGTCGGTATTGCTGCTGGATGAACCGTTCGGCGCACTGGATGCCAGTGTGCGCAAGGACTTACGGCAATGGCTGCGCAACTTGCATCACGACCTGAACGTCACCAGTATTTTTGTCACCCATGATCAGGAAGAAGCCATGGAAGTCGCCAGTCAGGTTGTCGTGCTCAACCACGGACGCATCGAGCAGCAAGGCGCACCCGGCGATATTTACGATAATCCGGCCAATGCGTTCGTGTCCCGTTTTATCGGGCACACCAATGTTTTCGACCTGGACGAGCAAGATGCCGATTGGCTGCAAACAGCAGGAATACCTGTTGCGCACCAACAAGGCAAGTTTGCGCATGTTCGCCCTCATGACATTGTCATCGAAAAACCGACAGCCGACAGCGATGCGTTTGTAACCTTAAAAGACTGGCAGCATCTGGGCTCACTGATCCGTATTGAGCTGGTCAAGAACGGCTCGAATGGGCTGACTGCAAGCGTCTATGCCGAAATGCCCAATGACCAGTTCAGGCGATTGCATTTGAACAGGGGCGACAAGGTTGATTTGCGTATACGACATGCGCATTGGTTTCATTAGTTTTTCATCTAGAAGCGGCACACGGATAAAACGGATTCTGATTAGCAAGCTACTTCGGCCAGCGCCAAAAACTCCGTCATTCCGGCAAGGATGCCGGAATCCAGAGCCATGGATGGTATTGCCATGTACTTTGCACTCGCAATACCTACGCCCTCACATCCATGTGACTGGATACTGACATAACCCACAAGGATGTGGGGAATGCAGATATTGCATAAGACCATGGATGGTCTGTAGTAGAGCAACGCAGGAGCAGTTGCCGAGGAGCAAATATCTGTCCCTGCCAGTATGACGGTGCTGGTCGAAGCAGCTTGCTAAGCAATGAACGGAATTAAAGCGAATTTACACGAATTTTTTATAGTTTTATTCGTGGGCATCTGTTTAAATCCGAGCCATCCGTGTGCAATTATTAGATAAACAATTCCCAATACATGAATTTAAGCCAAATTGAATTACTCCGCGTCCTTCAGGAAAATGATTTCAGCCTTTCAAAAACGGCGGAAAAAATGCACATCGTGCAGTCGGCGGTCAGTCGGCAATTGCAGCTTTTCGAGGCGGAGTTGGGTTCCCCGATATACGAACGGCAGGGCAAGAAATTGATAGGTTTGACCTCGTTGGGACGGCGCATCATGGAGGAAGTCGCAGCCATCAATATGGCCAAAAAAAATATCCAGACCATAGCCGCCGACTATATCGACACTAACCAAGGCGTTCTGCACATTGCGACCACGCACACCCAGGCCAAGTATTTTTTACCGAAACCTATCCTGCGTTTTAGGGAAAAATATCCGGGCGTCAGGATTTATATGGTGGAAGCATCGCCCGAGCAACTGATTAATAAACTGCATACCCGGAAAGCGGACATCGCCATCTGCACCGAGAAAGTCGGCGAAGATACCGACTTGATCGTTAAGCCCTGCTATGAATGGCATCATGCAGCAGTGATGCCGCAAGATCATCCGCTGAGCGAGGGTGAAGTTTCGCTTAAACGGCTCGCGTCTTATCCGATACTCACCTACAGCTTCGGTTTTACCGGACGCTCGAATATCGAGACCGCATTTAAAAACACCGATATGGAGCTGGATATTATCCTGGCCGCCGCCGATACCGATGTGATTAAGACCTACGTCCGCCTCGGGATGGGGGTCGGCATTATTGCGGGGATGGCGTACGACCCGGCGATGGATCAAGATCTGGTGGCGCGGGATTTATCGCATCTTATTCCCAGTTCAAAGACCAAGATCGCGTTTTTAAAAAACAACTACCTGCCTTTGTACACCCAGCACTTTATCGACGAGCTGCTGGTTGCGGCTAAAGAGTTGCATCACTAAAGCTTAGGTAGGGTATCTAAACAATACGTCATCCCGGCAGGGAGTGCCGGGATCCAGAACACATGGATGTGAAAAAATCAAAAAAAAGCTTTATATAGCTAAAATCAGTCGTAATCTCGGACGTTGCCATCCATGGCCTCTGGATACCGGCACTCCCTGCCGGTATGACGACTATGTGACTTGTGTAGATACTATGGCAACCAAAGACAATCTAGCTGATTCAATCGATCAAAAGGAGAATCCCATGGAACGACCGCAACCCGTGAGCTTTAGTGAGGCCTTCCGCTTCTGGCTCAAGCTCGGCTTTATCAGCTTCGGCGGCCCTGCCGGGCAAATTGCCATCATGCATCAGGAATTGGTTGAGCGGCGGCGCTGGATTTCAGAAAAGCGTTTCCTGCATGCGCTGAATTACTGCATGTTATTGCCGGGGCCTGAAGCGCAGCAACTGGCGGTTTATCTCGGTTGGCTGATGCACCGCACTTGGGGTGGAATTATTGCTGGTCTGTTGTTTATCCTGCCGTCGCTGTTCCTGTTGATCCTTCTCAGCTGGATTTACCTGAGCTTCGGCCAAGTTCCAGCGGTGGCCGGTGTGCTTTACGGCATCAAACCTGCCGTCACCGCCATCGTGCTGTTCGCGGCGCACCGCATCGGTTCACGGGCTTTAAAGAACGGTGTGCTGTGGACGCTTGCGGCGTTGGCTTTTATTGCGATCTTCGCATTACATGCGCCGTTCCCGTTGATCGTGTTGATCGCGGCCTGTCTTGGAGCCATTGGCGGGCGCATCGCTCCTGACAAATTTGCCGTCGGCGGAGGGCATGGCGCAGCCAAACAAAGCTACGGCCCTGCGCTGATCGATGACGATACGCCCATTCCCGATCATGCCCGGTTCCGTTGGCCGCACCTGCTTAAAATCGCGGCGGCAGGATTGATTTTGTGGGGTGGCGTGATGGGATTGTTGTGCGGACAATACGGCTGGAACGGCGCGCTGACGCAAATGGGCTGGTTCTTCACCAAGGCGGCGCTGCTGACTTTCGGCGGCGCTTATGCGGTATTGCCTTATGTATATCAGGGGGCGGTTGAGCATTACCACTGGCTGAGCGCCACGCAAATGATCGACGGCCTGGCGCTGGGCGAAACCACGCCCGGCCCACTGATCATGATCGTCACCTTTGTCGGATTCCTGGGCGGCTGGAGCCAGTTGCCGTTCGGCCCTGAGGCCGCGCTTATGTCTGGTGTGGTTGCGGCGGTCGTAGTGACTTATTTCACCTTTCTGCCCAGTTTTCTGTTTATCCTGGCGGGCGGCCCTCTGGTAGAATCGACTCACGGCAATTTGAAATTCACCGCGCCGCTGTCGGCGATTACCGCCGCCGTGGTGGGCGTGATTCTCAACCTCGCGGTGTTTTTTGCCTGGCATGTATTCTGGCCGCAAGGTTTCGCAGGGCGTTTTGACGGCATTGCCGCGCTGATCGGGGCGGGTGCCTTGCTGGCATTGTTCCGTTACAAGGCGGGGGTCATTCCGGTCATCGCCGCTTGCGGTGCGACCGGACTGTTGTTCTTGTTTGTCAAACCCTGGCTGGTCCAGTATGGAGTTTTCTTATGAATACGATACGTTGGTCTCAAATAGGTATTATTGTTTTGTGTGCCTGGGTTTCCGGGCAATCCGTTGCACAACAGCCATCCAATAGCCCGGTTGCATTGGATACGGTCAAAATCGAACAGCTCACCGGCATCAAGGGAAAGCTCGATGCGGCCGAGTCTGTTTTCAAGGTCAGCCAGCCCCGCACCGACCTGAGCGCCACCGTGGCGGGCGTCAAAATGACCCCGCAGATGGGTTTGACCTCCTGGGCGGGATTTCAGGCGGCTGGCGATCAAGTCATGGTGATGGGCGACATGGTGTTGCAGGAAGATCAAATCAATCCAGTCATGAGCGCCGCCCTTGATAACGGTTTGGAAGTCACCGCCCTGCACAACCACTTTCTCTGGGATACGCCCAGAATTATGTTCATGCACATCGGCGGCATGGGCAATCTGGAGGCGCTCGCCACGGGTGTCGGCAAGGTCTTTGCTAAAGCTCAGGAAACGCGTAGCGGTAAAAAGTCAGTGCCTGCGATCAGGTTTGATGCAGCCAAAACGTCACTTGATCCCAAACCGATTGAAACTATCATCGGCACACCGGTCGAAAAAACAGGCGAAGTTTATAAAGTGACGCTGGGGCGCACGACCCAAATGAATGGACACAGCGCGGGTAAAACAATGGGTGTCAATACCTGGGCGGTATTCGCCGGAAGTAATGAGAAAGCCATAGTGGAAGGCGATTTCGCGATGCTGGAATCCGAACTTCAGGGCGTATTGAAAGCCTTGCGAGGCGCAGACATCACCATCACCAGCATTCATCATCACATGGTGAATGAAACACCGAGGATTGTTTTTTTGCACTATTGGGGGACAGGCTCTGTCAGCAACCTAGCCAAGGCCATCAAAACCGCACTGGATACCCAGGCAAAATCATAGGAGCAAAAACATGCAATGGATCACTCGTGAACGTCCAAAAATCGACCGCATTGCCTGTCCGTGGCTGATTCAACGCTTTATCGACCCGGAAGCGCAATTCCTTTATGTTCCAACGGATGCAGTGTTTCGTGTGGCGGAACAAACCGGCGCCATTCCTTATGACATTCCCGGCGCCGAGCTTTCGCATGTCGATGAGCTGTGCAGTTTCGACACTTTTTTGCAGAAATACCGGTTAACCGATCCGGCTTTGCAGTCTCTCGCCGTTATCGTGCGCGGTGCCGACACCGACCGGTTGGAGCTTGCTCCGCAAGCGGCGGGACTCTTGGCAATTTCGCTGGGACTTTCCCACAATTTCCAGGACGATCATGAAATGCTCGCTCATGGCCTAGTGATCTACGATGCCCTCTACGCCTGGTGCAAATATGTCCAGGCCGAGCGGCACAATTGGAATCCAAGTGCCTATGTATGAGGGTTCGCAAGCCAAGCCTACTTGGTTCAGCACATCGTTCCTTTTTCCATGCAGTCATGATCAACAAAGCGTAAAAGGCCGCTGCATTGAGGAACAGTCAGAATCATTTGATTGCTGTTTGATGTATTTTTCGCCATAAACCATCCTGATAATTTCCCTTTTTGCTTCCAGCCAGTCGCGAAGCTCATTTCCAGGCTTAAAAGCGCGTTTTTCCGCTTTGTAATAAGCCGCTTCGGCGATCATCGATTTAAGATTTACGTCCAGTTCGTAGACAGCTACAGGCGCTGGATTGGCCGCAGTAAAGCCAAATTTTACCAAGCCTAAAACGGTTTGCGGCGAGCTGTTTTTAATGCCGATTTCCGCTGGGTTCCGTTCTGTGAACGTGCCGAAAAGACGATCCCATATCGAAAAGACAGCGCCGTAGTTATTGTCGTGCTCGTTACGCTCCGTTGAATGGTGCGCGCGGTGCAAATACGGTGCGATAATGACTTGTCCCAAGCGTTTCTCGCCGCGAAATGAAATATTGGTGTGATGAAACATGACGAACAAGGTCAATAGGGTTTCATTCGTGACTACCATCGTTTTGTCTACGCCGAGCAGGATAATGTACGCCGATTTCAGCACGGTGATGATTAACAGTTCGACAATGTGCAAACGGAATGCGGTCGAGATATTCAAATAAGGATCGTTGTGATGCACTTTATGGAACATCCACAGGCTATCAAAGTTGTGACTGATTCTGTGCCAGGAATAGAGCAGCAAATCGAGTACTAGAAACGACAGCATGGCTTTCCAGGCAGGGTTGGAGAGATAACTTAGCAGCCCCCGGTCTGAATAATGGTCGGCCAGCATCACTAAGGGCGTTGCCGCCAGTAAAGAGATGACGATGCTGTTAAAAATAAACAGGCCGATATTAGTTTGATAAGATTGGCGCAACTGTTTAAGGGGCAATTTGCGCTCAGGATGGTTAAGCTCAAGAGCCGCTAGTACGACAAATGCAATCAGCAGGCTAAATGTCGCCAGGTCTCCTGACATGCTTGATAGCCATGTTAAATAGGATTTAACAAAGGTGATGAATGACATAATTTCGCTAGACATTGTCTTCTCCCCGATAACTACGTGAAACTTAGTGCAATGACATCTTAAGTAAAGACGGTGACAATTTGATGAAAAAGCCTTGGGCAATAATTTCGGTAGGTTCAGCTTCTTTACTTAACAAAATGTCTTGGTTAGCCTTTAAATTTATATTTGCAAAACCCGCGCCACAAGTTGTGGTTTAGTCGCGAAAGAGTGAGCGGTACAGTTTTAAATCCCTGTAAGCTATTTAATTACAAGGATTTTTTTGAGTGCTAATAGGGAATGGAGTTGCCGACAGCTTTGAGGGGAAGTTTGTTTTTAGCTATTTGATTGCATCAGTCCGGTGCAATTGAGGTTGCTTATGCACCGTTTACAACACCAAAATATCGGCCATTCAAAATGGCATTGTGATTAGGTCGAGCGTCAAAACCAGGTGCTTTAGGCCAACGCCTGTTCATGCTCATCCAAAGCAAATTGCATTGTAGTCGCCGCATTGGCCGTATTTTTCGCATACACCAAATCCATAACTTCTGCGTTCAATGCAAAGTCAAAGCTGATGCTAAGCTCGTGCTCGTCGAGTCCTGCATCCTCTACGGGTAAAAACTGCTGCGCCACGGCTGCAAGCCAATTGATGGTCATCGGAATACCTTTTTGTTTTATGTAATTCCGGTTGATTATGCAGTGGCATGGTTAAATTTATATGACGGTTGTATGACGATAAGATGACAATGAATCTCTTTAGATTATGTTATTGAGTTGCTAACAATTGGAGTGCAGGCTTCGCCTGCCAGTACAAGCACCCAAAGTAGGCGCTTTACGACTGCATGAATGCAGGAGGTAGAGCAATGCAGGAGCAATTGCCGAGGCGAAGCTTGCACTCCAGTTACCGTGCTCTCAGTACTTAAGCCATAATTTTATGGCTCTGCGCCTTAAATCGCCAGTTGGGTGATAATCGAAAGATGCGCTAAAAAATGGTAGAATCATTATTTTGTGCAACCTGAGAACGTCCCTTATCCATGTCTAATCCCTTAAAGCTTCCCCTAGAATCACTGAAACTGAATGTCGATTTGGCGGGCTTTGAGTTCCCCGCCGCGCCCAAGTTGCCAGAGACCATTTTAGGCCAGTCCAGAGCCCAGTCTGCGCTGGAGTTTGGCGTTGCGATGCATAATCCCGGCTACAATATTTTTGTGATGGGCGAGCCGGGCTTGGGGCGGTTATCGATGATTACCAACCATCTGCATGCCCAGGCCCAAACGCTGCCCGCGCCGCCGTCCTATGCTTATGTCGATAATTTCGACAACCCGCGAGAGCCGGTAGCCATTGAGCTGCCCGCTGAGCATGGGCAGACGCTTAGCAAAGACATCGAAAAGCTGATCGATAACCTGCTGGCGACCTTTCCCGCCGCCTTTGAAAGCCCTACTTACCAGCAAAAAAAGGGTGCTATCGAGCGCCATTACAACCAGTTCTATAACGATGCCATCGATCTGGTCGATAAAAAGTCCCTGTCCCTGGATATTGCGTTGTTCAGGGAAGGCGAGTCGATTTCCTTTGCGCCTATTCGGGACAACAAGGCACTGAATGAAGACCAGTTCACCCAATTGCCGTTGACGGAACGGGAAGTCTTTCACAAGCATGTCGAGGAACTGGAAGAATACCTGAGCGATGTGTTGCTGGAATTGCCCCAGTGGCGCAGGGAGATGGTCGAAAAAATCAAGCAACTGGATAATGACACCATTGATCTGGCGATAGAGCCGTTGTTTGCCGAACTGAATGACATCTACCAAAATATCGATGACATGATCACCTTTTTGGCGGAAATCAAAAAGAACTTAAGCAACACTATTGCCGATTACCTGATGCCGAGCCGGACGCCGGAACCGCAGGACAATTCCGCAAAACGGCTGTTGCTGACTGAGCTGTATGCGCCTAATATCCTGGTCGATAACAAGCAGGAATGCGGCGCGCCGGTTATTTACGAGCCGCACCCGATTTATCAAAACCTGTTTGGCCGTATCGAATACATCAGCGACCAGGGTGCGCTGGTCACCAATTACCGCCGGATTTGCGCCGGATCATTGCACAAGGCCAACGGCGGTTATCTGATCCTCGATGCAGAAAAACTGCTGAATTATCCGTTCGTTTGGGAAGGCCTAAAACGCGCGCTGCAATCGGGACGCATCGAAATCGAATCGCCTTACTCCGATCTGGGCATTAGTACGACAACCCTCAAGCCTGAAGTCATCCCGTTAAACGTTAAGGTGATCCTGGTTGGTTCCCGAGATATTTATTACCTGCTGGAAGAGCTGGATGATGAATTTAACGAGATGTTCAAAATCCTGGCCGACTTTGACAGTTACATTCCGCGCACCGACGAATCGATGCAGCGCTTCATCCTGCTGATGATTAAGCAGGCCGCAGATTCCGGGGCCAAGCCGTTGACGCGGGCAGCCATCGAATGCCTGATCGAGCACAGTTGCCGTATGGCCGAAAACCAGCATCATTTTTCCGCCCGTATTAAAGACTCGCTGGAAATCATCGCCGAAGCCAACCTGTTTTGTAAGCGCGACGACCAACCGGTTTGCGACCGTTCGCATATCGAACAGGCGCTGGCCGCAAGAGAGCATCGCAACGGCAGGCTGCCCGAGAACATCCTCGAAGAAATGCTGGTCGGCACCATCCTGATCGATACCGACGGCGAGGCAATAGGCAAAGTCAACGGCTTGACCGTGCTGGAAGTCGGCGGCAGCAGCTTTGGTGCGCCGGTACGCATTACCACCAGCGTTTATCCTGGCTCCAGAGGCATCGTCGATGTCGAGCGGGAAGTGGAATTGGGCCAGGCCATTCATTCCAAAGGCGTGATGATCTTAACCGGCTATCTGGGCCACACCTATGCCCAGCAATTCCCGCTGGCCATATCGGGCAGCATCGCCATTGAGCAATCCTACGGCTATATCGACGGCGACAGCGCCTCGCTGGCCGAGCTTTGCTGTCTTATTTCCGCACTGACCCGGACGTCGATTAAACAGACGTTCGCGGTGACCGGATCGATCAACCAGTACGGCGAAGTGCAGGCGGTAGGCGGCGTTAACGAGAAAATAGAAGGCTTCTTCCGGCTGTGTCAGGCGCGGGGGCTTAACGGGCAACACGCCGCCATTATCCCTGCCGCCAACAAGCGCAACTTGATGCTGAAACAGGAAGTGATCGATGCAGTGGCAAAGGGATTGTTTGCGGTTTATGCGGTTTCCAGTGTTGATGAAACGTTGGAGTTGTTGACCGGAGAAGCGGCTGGCGTGTTAGATAGCGAAGGTCTGTATCCGGAAAACAGCATTAATTTTAAAGCTATCTCAAGGTTGAAGGAGATTTCGGATATGGCTGGGGATGAGGATGATAAGGAGGAGGGAGTTTAATTGTTAAGATTGGAACGCGGATGCCATGGATTGGGGCGGATTTACACGGATTTTATTCAGCGTTTATCTTGTTATATTCTGCAATATGAGTAATATCATACTAACTGAGATGGAGGGCTTGTGGCATTAAAATTCGAATGGAATGCTAATAAGGCTAACTTGAATGAAAAGAAACATGGGGTATCGTTTGAGGAAGCAAGCTCAGTATTGTCCGATCTCTTATCTATCACTATAAATGATCCATTGCATCGGGAAAATGAAGAACGCTGGGTCACGATAGGGCAATCGAATAAACGAAGAACGCTTGTTGTGGTTCACACTGAAAGAGGCGATGCCATCAGGCTAATCTCGGCACGACTTGCAAATACCCACGAACAGAATAGGTACGAAAATTATGGCTAATCAAAACGACTCCGACATGTTAGATAACTACGATTTTTCAGGTGGCGTTAGAGGGAAATATGCCAAGAGGTATAGCGAAGGAACCAATCTCATCTGTTTAGATGAAGATGTTGCCGCGATGTTTTCTACATCTGAGGAGGTGAATTCAGCTTTACGGTCTTTAGGGGAAATTATTCGTCATCATGAGAGCATTGGTCTAGCAAAGGACTCTAATCCCTTACGCGAAGAAGCAAAAGTGGGATAAAGTCGGTAAAATTCACAAATGGTACGCGATGTGTACCCTACGGGACTACAGAGAGAATATGAATTACAGCACATATGCCAGAATTGAAGCAGAAGTATTGATTCAAAAATGCCTTAATGAATCTATGACAACAACGGTTGAATACTTAAATCGCTTTGTCGCAACAACTAAACTAAATAGCAACAAGCATGAGATATTGATTTATGCTCTTTTTCATCCCGTTCTTTGTATGCTTTTGTCAAAAAAAGATCAGAAACTAATTGAGTCTCAAAGACGGCAAAGACGGGGTCGCAAAGACGAACGGTCAGGCCTTACATTTGACATTTTTGAAGCTGTAAGGCGAATCAAAAGGGTCGGGCATCGATTGAAAAGTAACAAATATATTTTTAATCACGAGGGTGTAAAAAATTCCGTGTAAACCGCCGTTAAAAAATCTCTGGAAATCGATCTTCGTAGAGAATCATAAACTGATTCAGGGCGGGCTTCCAGTCACGGATCGGCATCGACCATTTCTTGGCGGCCTGTTCGATAGCTAAATACA
>CAMAUL010000039.1 GCA_945861405.1 Candidatus Methylobacter oryzae
CGGCCTGCTCTTTTGCTGTTTGGAAACTTACGACCCCGCGTTACCACGACGCCGCTTCCTCATACTACCAAGGCGTACGGACAATTCCTTGGACGGGACTTTAACCCGCTAGATTTACTGCTGTTACTGCGAACGGTCAAGTCTTGCATTGTGCATGATCAAACTTTTATTTAAAAAAATGCACAATGTTTTGTCCCCCTCCAGACTATGCTACCTCGCGAATAAAGATACATTGTTCATATAAGCGTTCAGGTGAAAACTCTAATCCGTTGGGCCAACATAATGCACCAGCATCAATAAAAAACCGTTGAAAATAATCGGCATCACGCAGAGGTTCTAATAATGTTCCTTTACGTTCTTTTAACAATGTTTCTGCGCTCCAAACGCCACGCGTTTCATCTGAAAAATCAAGTTGAATGCCATAAGGTGTTATTAAAGTTGCTTGTAAAATTTTAATCACGGTCTGCTCCTTGGATACGATCTAAAGGTTCAAATTGGCTGGCTTTTTCCCAGTTGTTCATTAATTCTGTACGATGTGTTTCACACCATTCTTTGACAATTGTGGCTACTTTTCTCGGTAAATCCCCTGCAATAACATTTCCACTGCTGATTTCAACCAGTGCGGTGAAACTCTGGTATTCAACATGAATATGAGGCGGCGGATGGTCATCATGACGCATTTTGATGATGATGCCAAAAAATATACTCAGTGTCGGCATTGTTTTCTCTCCTCAGGATTATTTTAAGCAGGGCGCGAAGCTCGACGGTGTATGTCCTCCGCCGCAACGGAACATTGGGGTCTTGCATTGTGCATGATCAAACTTTCAAGTCCTCAAGGGAAATTTCACCGGATTCAGACAAGGCTAAGTCAGCTTGCTGTATATCCAGTTTGTCGCATAAATAACGCTCAATAAGCTGATCAAGAAAGCTTTGTATAGTTAAGCCAGATTCGGTAGCGGCCTGTCTAATACGTTGTTCTGTAGTGGGATCAAGGGTAATCAGAAGCGATCTCCAGTTTATTTTAAGCTGCAAACAGTATATCAAAAATCAAAATCCTAGTAAGACATTGATGCCGATAGATGGGAGGGCCATCCCTTGCCCTACAAGTGCTAATCAGCGCAAAACGTTTCGAACGGGGCAACATGCCCTGACCGGCTCAAGAGAGTGGCTGTAGAATAAATCAACGTGATGTATTTCGTGGCTTTCGTGCTTTTTGTGTCTTTCGTGGACGAACTGATTTTTTATTGCCTAATGGTCGATTTCCAGGTTGAAACCGCGCTGTTGAATAACAAATGCACCCTCGTTGTTACACACTTCTGTTGTTAAAAACGCGCTTATGTTATGATTGGCGGCTTTAACTTACCAGGACTATTATAAATGGCAAAAGAAGATCAAATTGAAATGGAAGGGAAGGTGATTGATACACTTCCTAATACCATGTTCCGCGTCGAATTGGAAAACGGTCATATTGTGACTGCACATATCTCAGGAAAAATGCGTAAGCATTACATCCGTATTCTTACCGGGGACAGCGTTAAAGTTGAAATGACGCCTTACGATTTAACTAAAGGTCGTATTACCTTCCGTATGCGTTAATCCTGTTATCGACAGGATTAACGTCAGGCTATCCTGCCTGACGCTCGTAAATGCAAATCTGTTCCAGACAAATTTGTAACGCAAGTTTCTTGATTGCACGGTACGGTGACTTCCGTATTAAAAATTAGCTTCAGGAACAATTACTTCAGCGCTTTCTATAGCGAAGCTTAATTCATTATCCTTCACGTAAATCCGCACATGTCCGCCGTGCGCTAACTCGCCAAACAGCAAGTCATTAGCCAGCGGTTTCTTGATTTTTTCCTGAATTAGCCGCGCCATCGGTCTGGCTCCCATTTTGGGATCGCAGCCGTTCTCAGCCAACCATAACCGGGCATCGGTATCCAATGCCAACGTCACGTGTTTGTCTGCCAGCAGGGCTTCCAATTCAAAGATGAATTTATCAACCACATGCCCGACGATTGAAATATCCAGCGGTTTAAACTGGATGATCGCATCCAGCCGGTTGCGGAATTCGGGCGAGAAGCCTTTTTCGATAACTTTCAGGCTGTCGGTGGCGTGATCCTGATGGGTAAAGCCGATAGAGGCGCGGCTGCCTTCTTCCGCGCCTGCATTGGTGGTCATCACCAGTATGATGTTGCGAAAATCTGCCTTGCGCCCGTTATTGTCGGTCAGTGAGCCGTGATCCATTACCTGCAACAACAGGTTGAATACATCGGGATGGGCTTTTTCCAATTCGTCCAGTAGCAATACCGCATGGGGATGCTTGGTGACCTTTTCGGTTAATAATCCGCCTTGGTCAAAGCCTACATAGCCCGGAGGCGCGCCGATCAGTCTGGACACAGTGTGACGCTCCATGTACTCGGACATGTCGAAGCGGATCAATTCCACGCCCAACACTTTGGCCAGTTGTCGCGTTACTTCGGTTTTACCTACGCCTGTAGGCCCGGCAAACAGGAATGAACCGATAGTTTTTTGGGTATCTCTAAGGCCTGCACGCGATAATTTAATGGCCGATGCCAGCGCAGAAATCGCTTCGTCTTGTCCGAAGACCAGCATTTTCAGGTTTTTTTCCAGGTTGCTGAGCTTGTCTATATCGTTGGACGATACCGATTTTGCAGGCACTCGGGCAATTTTGGAGACGATGTCCTCTATTTCGGCCACATCGATAAGCTGTTTGCGATCAGCCTCGGCGGTCATGCGCTGTTTTGCGCCGGCTTCATCGATCACATCAATAGCTTTATCGGGCAAATGCCGGTCGGTAATATAGCGATCCGATAATTCCGCCGCCACGCGTAGGGCCTCGGTGGAATATTTGACGTCATGATGCTCTTCAAAACGCGACTTAAGCCCTTTCAGGATCAGGATGGTGTCTTCAACAGACGGCTCAAGTACGTCGATTTTTTGGAACCGTCGCGCCAAGGCGTGATCTTTTTCAAAAACGCCGCGATATTCCTGATAAGTGGTCGAACCTATGCAGCGCAACTGGCCGGAAGCCAGCGCCGGTTTAATCAGATTGGACGCATCCATCACCCCGCCGGAAGCGGAACCCGCTCCGATAATGGTGTGAATTTCATCAATGAACAGGATCGAATCAGGCTCCTTGTTGAGTTGACTTAGCAGCGCCTTAAGCCGCTTTTCAAAGTCACCCCGGTATTTGGTGCCTGCAACCAGCGCGCCCAAGTCCAGCGAATAAATCACGCTGTTCATCAAAACGTCCGGCACTTGTTCTTCAACTATCCGTTTTGCCAAGCCTTCTGCGATAGCCGTTTTGCCTACGCCTGCTTCACCGACCAGCAAGGGATTATTTTTGCGGCGACGGCACAGGGTTTGAATGGTGCGATCAACCTCCGCGTCCCTGCCGATTAACGGGTCAATCCGGCCTTTTAAAGCTTCTTCATTGAGATTGGTGGCGTATTTGTCCAGCGGGCTGCCTGAAGTTTCACCATCTGTATTGCCAGATTCCGATGGACGGGTATTTGACGAGTCACTTTCAGGATCAATTTTTGAAATGCCGTGAGCCAAGTAATTGACCACATCCAGTCTTGAAATATCCTGTTTGTTCAACAGGTAAACTGCGTGGGAATCCTGTTCGCTGAATAAAGCGACAAACAAATTGGCGCCGGAAACTTCCTTCTTGTCGGATGCCTGCACATGAAAAACTGCGCGTTGCAGTACCCGCTGAAATCCCAAAGTAGGCTGGGTTTCGCGCTGAATGCCTATCGGGATAAGCGAGGTGGTTTCATCGATAAATTGCGTCAACTGACCGCGCAGTATCTTAATATCGCAGCCGCAGGCAATCAGAATCGGTTGCGCAGACGCGTTTTCGAGCAATGCCAGCAGCAAATGCTCAACCGTGATAAATTCATGCCGTTTGTCATGCGCATTTTTAAAGGCGTTATTTAACGTAATTTCAAGCTCTTTACTTAACATAAGTTCTCCACCTACACTTCTTCCATCGAGCACATCAACGGATGGTGATGCTCTCGTGAATAGTCGTTAACTATATATACTTTGGTTTCAGCAACGTCTTTGGAATAAGTCCCGCAGACGCCAACCCCTTGTGTATGGACTTGCAACATTACCTGAGTCGCCTTTTCCTCAGACATCGCAAAAAAATCCATCAAAATCTCAATGACAAAATCCATGGGCGTGAAATCATCATTTAATAAGATCACCTTGTATAAAGGCGGTCTTTTTAACTTAGGCTTGGCTTCCTGAACAGCCAGGCCGCCATCTCTTTCTTTGTAGGGATCAAAATCGGACATAATCGCAATAGTAAAATATTTAAGCACTTAACATAGTGCCAATCCCGGTGAATTTCAACTGTTTTGTTTCAACAAAATGAGCAAAGCGCATAGATATATTGCGCTCAGCTTGCAACTTCACCGGCATCTTTTTTACCAACATAATATCTTCAAATCCAGTAAAATGTCAGCTTTTTACAGCCGGAATTTTGCAATGGTTTGGAAACCGCACGTTACAGTTGCCGCCGTTATTCAGCAAGGTCAGCGGTTTTTGCTCGTGGAAGAAGAAACCTCCAACGGGCTTCAATTCAACCAACCTGCCGGACACCTTGAACAGGGCGAGGATTTGATTGCCGCCGTTATGCGTGAAGTGCTGGAAGAAACCGCCTGGCAGTTTGAACCTGAGTACATTGTTTCCATTCAGCTTTGGCGCAGAAATCCCGATTCTCCGAGCTTTGTCAGAGTGTGTTTTTCCGGACGCTGTCATTCACATAACCCGGAGCAGCCACTGGATGACGGTATCGTCGCCAGCCAGTGGCTAACACGCGATCAAATCGAAGCAGAGCGTCATCGCTTGCGCAGCCCCTTGGTGCTTATTAGTATAGACGAATATCTCAGCGGGCAACGCTATCCCTTATCTTTGCTTAAATCTTTTATCGATTTTGACCATGAGTAAAAAAGTAATCGTCGGTATGTCCGGCGGTGTCGATTCTTCGGTAACCGCTTTGCTGCTTTTGGAGCAAGGCCATCAAGTCACCGGTTTGTTTATGAAAAACTGGGAAGAAGACGATGGCACTGAGTCCTGTACGGCCATGGAAGATTTAGCCGATGCGCAGCAGGTTTGCGATAAATTGGGCATCGAATTAAAGACCGTAAATTTTGCCGCCGAATACTGGGATGAAGTATTTGAAGTGTTCCTGTCTGAATTTAAAGCAGGTCGCACCCCTAATCCGGATATTTTGTGTAACAAGCATGTTAAATTCAAAGCCTTCCTGAATTATGCGATTGAAGAGTTGGGGGCGGAATATATCGCCACAGGGCACTATGCGCGAGTGGCGTCATTCCCAAGCCGGAGCTATGGGAACGAGGATGAATATTTTTTGTTAAAAGGCCTGGATCCGAATAAAGAGCAAAGTTATTTTCTTTACACGCTGGGACAAAAACAGTTGTCGCGCACCCTGTTCCCGATAGGTCATTTGCACAAACCGGAAATCCGGGCAATGGCCGATAAAGCCGGTTTTGCCAACAGCCGCAAGAAAGACAGCACCGGCATTTGTTTTATCGGCGAGCGCAAATTCACCGAGTTTTTGCAGCGCTATCTGCCGACGCAACCCGGCGAAATGCGTACCCCGGAAGGGCAGACCATCGGCAAGCATCACGGCCTGATGTATTACACCTTCGGGCAACGCCAGGGCTTAGGCATAGGCGGCGTTAAAAACGCGCCGGATGAACCATGGTATGTACTGGAAAAGGATTTGGAAAATAATATCCTGATTGTCGGACAAGGCCACGATCACCCGTTGATGCTGCATAATACGCTGGAAGCCAGCCAACTGGATTGGTGCAGCAATAGGCCGCTCACGGAACCTTTGCACTGCGGCGCTAAAACCCGCTATCGCCAAGCAGACCAGCTCTGTTATATAGAGCCGATAGGCGACGACCGATGCAAGGTTACATTTGACCAGCCGCAACGGGCTATTACACCGGGGCAGTCGGTGGTATTTTATAACGGTGAGGTTTGTTTGGGTGGCGGGATTATTGAGGTAAGATACAATGAAAATTAATGGAATAAGTTTGCTTAATTACCGTTGTTTTAAAAAATATAAGCTCGAGCTTTCTGATCAATTTACATTGCTGATTGGCGATAACGGCAGTGGGAAAACGGCTGTTTTAGATGCCTTAGCGGTTGCAGCCGGAAGCTTTCTTCTAAATATTCCTAATGTTCAGACCAGTGATAAGTATCGACTTTCTGATGATGATGTCTATTATGCACTAACAAAAATTGGTCAAAATATCATTAAAGAATCTAGTTTAAAACACACTGTTATTGCAGCAAACGGTATTATTGATAATCAACAAATTTCGTGGGCGAGAAGCAAAGATCCGGAAGCGAATCTAAAAGATGCCATAAATATTATTGATTTAATAGAAGAAAACCACGGAGTAATAAGTGTAAGTACTTTATTTCCTGTAATTGCCTATTACGGCACAGGACGATTATGGAAAAAAATTGACAATGAAGAGATTGAGACCTTAAGTCCTGATTCGCGGTTATTAGGTTATCGGGATTGCTTAAATCCCGCTTCCAATTTGGAGCAATTATTCCGTTGGTTTAAGACCCAAGAATTAGCCGCTCTACAAAAAAATGAACGCCGTTATGTACTGGAAGCTGTTCGTGAGGCCATCGTCAGCATGATTCTCGATGCGAAGAGAGCATGGTGGGATGTAGACTGGGATGAGATTCTCATTGAAACGGTTATTCAAGGAAAAACACAAACCATCCCGTTTCATCTGTTAAGCGATGGCTACAGAAACATGATAGGTATGGTAGCTGATATTGCTTATCGAATGGCGACGTTAAACCCGCAATTGGAAGCCGACGTAATCAAACAAACCGAAGGCATCGTATTAATCGACGAAATCGATTTGCATCTGCATCCTAAATGGCAGAAGCAGGTTGTCGGACGCTTATTAGACACTTTTCCTAAAGTACAATTCGTTGCTAGCAGCCATTCACCATTTATCATTCAATCGCTGTATCATCGTGAAGATTGTTTATTGTGGGATTTAGAAAAAAATGCGTCTGTAGACATTGATAGCAAAAGTATCGAAGATATTGCCGAGCATCAGCAAGGAGTTGAAATTCCACAGCAAAGTCAGCGCTTTTTGGACATGGAAAAAGCGGCTGAAGAATACTACACCGTGTTAAAACAAATTCCACCCGCCAGTGAAGACGAAAAAATGCACTTGCGACAACAGCTGGATGAATTATTGCAGCCTTATAGTGACGACCCCGCTTTTCAAGCTTTTTTAAAAATGGAACGTCAAGCAGTAGAAGGAAACACGCAGGCATGAGGCCGGTTAAGCGTGGCGACAATCCGACGGATAGTAACGGCAATCCTGTTGACTTCAAGGAATACGGCGATGCCCGTGACGACTTGATTAAACGGATAGGTGATTATTGTTCCTATTGCGAAGCCCCTTTGCTTGCTCCTGCCGTTGAACATATTCAACCCAAAAGCAAAGAAGCTGCTTTAGAAAAAATATGGAGCAATTTCCTGCTGGCTTGTACTTATTGCAATAGCGCTAAAGGAAATAAAACTGTTGATGCAAGCAACTTGAACGATTATTTTTGGGCTGATACCGATAATACCTTTCGGGCCTTCATTTATGAAAAAGACCGTGCGCCGCAAGTTGATGTTTCATTAAATGCCACCAATCAACAACTCTCAAATAGCACGCTTGAACTGATAGGACTGGATAGGGAACCTTTACATCCTTTACTGACTAAAAAGGACAGACGCTGGGAAAAACGTATTGAAGCATGGGGTAAAGCCGAAAGAGCCAGATTTAATTTAAGTCGACAAGCGACGGATTCAATGCGCGATCAAATCATAGACACCGCCACCAGCACAGGATTTTGGTCAGTCTGGATGACTGTATTTCAAGACTATGTGGATATGCGCCGCCGTTTAATCAATGCATTTAAAGGCACCAGCGAAGAATGTTTCGATCATAATACTCAACCCGTACAACGAGCTGGCGGAAAAATCTAGCCGACTCTCAATACCATGACACATCACAAAAGTTTCAGGACAATCAACTATGACTAATTTTGCCCTAACCGCCATTTCCCCCATCGATGGACGCTACGCCGACAAAGTGGCTGCATTGCGGCCTATTTTCAGCGAATACGGTCTGATCCGTTTTCGTGTGCTGGTTGAAGTGCGTTGGCTGCAAGCCTTGGCCAATCATCCGTTGATTGTCGAAGTTGCCCCATTCAGCGATACGGCGACACAGCTGTTAAACAATATCGTTAGCAACTTTTCAGAGGCCGATGCGCAACGCGTTAAGGACATCGAAAAAACCACCAATCACGATGTTAAAGCGGTCGAATATTTACTGAAAGAAAAAATCGCCGGTTGCACAGAGTTGGAAAAAGTCAGCGAATTCATTCATTTTGCCTGCACCTCGGAAGACATCAATAACCTGTCTTATGCATTGATGCTAAAAGAAGGTCGTGTAGTGATTCTGGCGCAAATCGGCGACTGCATCGCGGCTCTCAAGACCATTGCCGTGGACACCGCAGACCAGCCGATGCTGTCGCGTACTCATGGACAATCAGCTACGCCGACCACCACCGGCAAAGAGTTTGCCAACGTCGCCGCGCGCATGTTACGCCAAAAAGACCAGCTGCAAGCCGTAGCCCTGTTGGGCAAAATCAACGGCGCAGTAGGTAATTACAATGCGCATTGCGTAGCCTACCCCGATGTGGATTGGGCGGAATTTGCCCAAAACTTTGTCGAGTCCCTGGGTCTGCAATTTAACCCCTACACCATCCAGATTGAGCCGCACGATTATATCGCCGAGTATTTCCATGCGCTGTCCCGCGTCAACACCATCTTGCTGGATTTTGACCGCGACATCTGGGGCTATATTTCGCTGGGTTATTTCAAACAAAAAACCATCGCCGGTGAAGTCGGCTCTTCCACGATGCCGCACAAAGTTAACCCGATAGATTTTGAAAACTCGGAAGGCAATTTAGGCTTAGCCAATGCCATATTCGGCTTTCTGGCCGAAAAATTGCCGGTGTCACGCTGGCAGCGGGATTTAACCGATTCAACCGTATTGAGAAATATCGGCGTCGGCATCGCTCATACCAGCATCGCCATACAGGCCAGCTTGAAAGGCATCTCCAAATTGCAGATTAATGTCGATGCGATTGAGGCCGATCTCAACGCCAACTGGGAAGTGTTGGCAGAGCCTATACAAACCGTGATGCGTCGTTACGGCATTGAAAAGCCTTATGAAAAGCTAAAAGAGTTGACCAGGGGCCAGCGCATTACCCCGGAACAAATGCAGGCGTTTATTGAGAAACTGGAAATACCGGCTGAAGCCAAGTCCATCTTGCTGGAACTGACGCCGCGCAATTACACCGGCTACGCTGAAAAACTGGCTAAAGAAATTTAAGGCGCATGTTATTTTTAATTGTTGGGGCAGGGTGTAGTTATGTGTTTTAATGCATTTGTCCTCAAAAAGTTTATGGGGATTGCAAAATAAATGACATGAGGTAAAAATATAGAGGTCGATTCATAATGGTTTTTAAAAACGTAATGTCGACAACTAAATACAAACATTAATATTGAGGAGAGAATTATGAAAAAAATGGCATCCATATGCGCAGGTTTATTATTTCTTTTAAGTACTTCTGTTTTTGCTGAAGAGCATGCTGCAGCAGCGCTGGAGCACGCCAATACGGCGGTAGTTCATGGCAAAGCCGGTCATGCGCCGGTTTTGGTTGAACACGCAAAGGCGGCATTGGATCATGCGCTGGCAGCTTCCATAGTCGCCAAGGGTGTGCCCAAAAACCATTTAGACGCTGGCGCTAAGGAGCTGCAAGAAGCCATTGATCACGGTAATTTGGGTCATGTAGGCAAGGCTACTGTACATGCTGAAGCTGCGGTAGAGCACATTACAGCCGGCAACAAATAATATCACTATAGACTCAAAGGAAAGGGGCGGGTAATTCCGCCCCTTTTTTTATTTTAAAGCGATAATTTTCTAAGGCGCAGAGCGTTCGTGATGACTGAAACCGAACTAAAACTCATCGCCGCCGCCGCAATCATCGGTGAGAGCAAAATGTCGAAAAACGGATACAGCACACCGGCCGCAACGGGAATGCCGAGAGCGTTGTAGATAAAAGCAAAAAACAGGTTCTGGCGGATATTACTCATGGTAGCTTGACTCAAACGCCGTGACCGGGCGATGCCACGCAGATCGCCTTTGACCAGCGTTACACCCGCACTTTCCATGGCGACATCGGTACCCGTACCCATCGCAATACCTACGTGTGCCTGCGCCAATGCCGGTGCATCGTTGATACCATCACCCGCCATTGCCACGATATGGCCTTCGGCCTGCAACTGTTTAACGATTTCGGTTTTCTGTTCGGGTAATACTTCCGCTACAACCCGGTCTATACCAAGTTTTTTTGCCACTGCATTGGCGGTGATTTTGTTGTCGCCGGTCAGCATGACGACTTTTATCCCGGCTTCGTGCAAGGCTTTCAACGCTTCCGGCGTTGACGATTTGATCGGATCGGCGACACTGATAAATCCGCCGAGCTTTCCGTCCACGGCAACAAACATGACTGTTTGCCCTTCCAGACGAAGCGCCTCAGCCTGTTTTATTAAAGGTGTTGTATCGATATTCTGCGCTTCCATTAATTGGACATTGCCCAGCGCAACCTGGCGGCCTGAAATCCTGCCGCAAACACCTTTACCGGTTACCGATTCAAATTGTTCTCCGACAGTCAGCTTGATGCCTTTTTCTTCAGCACCTTTAACAATGGCGGCGGCAAGCGGGTGTTCGCTGGCTCGTTCCAGGCTTGCGCCGAGATACAACACCTCTTCTTCGGAAAAGTTTTTACAGACGATGACCGACATCAGACGGGGCTTACCCTCGGTCAGCGTGCCGGTTTTGTCGACCACCAAGGTATCTATTTTTTCCATGATTTCCAGCGCTTCGGCATTTTTAATCAATACCCCGAGCTGAGCGCCTCTGCCGGTACCAACCATAATCGACATCGGCGTGGCAAGGCCGAGAGCACAAGGGCAGGCAATAATGAGTACGGCTACCGCATTAACAATGGCATGAGCCAAACGCGGTTCCGGCCCCCACTGCCACCAGACAATCAAGGTAATAACGGCAATGATGACAACGGCCGGTACAAACCAGGCTGCAACCACATCCACCAGCTTCTGGATCGGCGCCCGGCTGCGCTGTGCTTCGCTGACCATCCTCACAATCCGGGCCAGCAGCGTTTCGCCGCCGACCTTCTCTGCCAGCATCAGCAGACTACCGGTGCTGTTGACGGTAGCGCCTATCAGCCGACCCCCTGCATTTTTTTCCACCGGGATAGGCTCGCCGGTCACCATGGATTCATCGACACTGCTGTAACCTTGCTGTACGACACCGTCCACAGGGATTTTTTCGCCAGGCCGGACGCGCAACACATCGCCCGGTTGCACCTGTGCTAGGGGAATGTCTTCTTCCCTGCCGTCGTCATGAACCCGGCGGGCCGTTTTCGGCGCCAGATCCAGCAACATTTTGATAGCTTGATTAGTGCGGCTTCGAGCCCGCAACTCCAATACTTGCCCCAGTAACACCAATGCAGTGATGACGGCGGCGGCCTCGAAATAGACGGCCACCATGCCGTCTGCGCTGCGTAGGGTTGACGGAAAAATTCCCGGTGCAACCGTTGCTGTCACGCTGTAACCCCAAGCGACGCCGATACCCAGAGCGATCAGTGTAAACATGTTTAAATTGCGATTGATGACGGAACGCCAGCCACGCTGAAAAAACGGCCAGCCGCCCCACAAAACCACCGGTGTGGCTAAAGCGAATTCAATCCATTGCAGCCAGTGGCTGAAAAAGTCGCCGAGAATCAATCCCGTTATCAGGTCGTGGCCCATCGCCAAAATGAACACGGGTATCGATAGCGCGGTACTGACCCAAAACCTTCGGCTCATATCGGTGAGTTCGTGGTTTTCTTCTTCCTCTCCTGAAACATTGCGAGGCTCCAAGGCCATGCCGCATTTAGGGCAAGAACTTGGTTCGTTACGGATGATTTCAGGATGCATCGGGCACACATATTCGGTATGAATTCCGAAAGCCTTGCTTTCCATCGGAGCCATCGGGGCGATAAGCTCCAGGGGCATTCCGCATTTGGGGCAGTTGCCAGGGTTTTTCAGGCGAACTTCAGGGTGCATGGGGCAGGTATAAATTTTTTCGTGAACGTATTTTTTCATTTTATTATCCTTTGTTGCTTGGGGGCGACGGATGACTTTTCTCAGTTCCAGAACAAGCAGCGGTATGAATCCAACGCCAATCCACGCCGCGCACTGATGTAGAGAAACCGGCTCGATCTGGAACAGCGTTTGCAGCATGGGGACATGATGTATCGCCAACTGCAAGGTGAAGCTCACCGCCACAACCAGAAACAAGCGTATGTTGGAAAACAGGCCTATCTGCCAAAGAGTGCGTTGCTCGCTCCGTGCGCCGAAAGAGCGCAGCAATCCAGTGACCACCAGGGCGGTAAAAGCGGCATCACGGGCATGCTCAAGACCGCTGCCGATTATATAGAGTTCGTAAGCAAACACGCCGAGAGTGACACTGGCGGCCAGCAAGCCGGTAAACAAGGTTAGTTTAAGTAAACCCCGATTGAGCAGCGCTGACTGGGAATGTCGCGGCGGACGGCTCAACACGTCCGGGTCAATCGGGTCGGTCGAAAGAGCTAGGGCTGCAAAGCCGTCTGTCACCAGATTGATCCACAAAAGATGCAGCGGCAATAACGGCAGCGGCCAGCCCAGCAGAACCGCAATCAGCATCACTATCAATTCGCCGGTACTGCTACCCAGTAGGTAGGCCAAGGTTTTGGCGATATTGTCATAAATGCCCCGCCCTTCCTCTACCGCCGCGACAATGGAAGCAAAGTTGTCATCCGTAACAATCATATCCGCAGCTTCCTTGGTCACCTCGGTGCCGGTAATACCCATGGCAATACCGATGGACGCCTCTTTGATCGCAGGGGCATCGTTAACCCCGTCCCCGGTCATTGCCACAACTGCGCCCAGCGCTTTCCATGCGCAGACAATGCGGAGCTTGTGCTCGGCGGTAACCCGCGCATAAACCGAAACTTGCGATACACGTTGTTTCAGCGCTTCGTCGTCCATACGGTCAAGTTCGGCCCCCACGAGAACTTCGTCACCCTTGCCCAGGATGCCCAATTCATGGCCTATTGCTTGCGCCGTATCCGGATGATCGCCGGTGATCATTACGGTTTTGATGCCGGCCCGTTTGCATTTCGCTACAGCCTCCTTTGCTTCGCCTCGTGGTGGATCCTGTAAGCCTACGAGCCCCAATAGGGTAAGTTCCTGCTCGATCTCGGCATCGTTTACAGCCCTGCCTTCTTCGAAACTGAAGCCATCCAGAGGGCGTTCCGCAACGGCAAGCACACGCAGGGCATCGTGCGCCAATAAGGCATTGGCTTGTATCATTCGACTACGGTCATTCGCGGTCAATTCTCTTACTCCCTGATCGGTCCGGATCAGGGTGCAACGGCTGAGAATAACTTCGGGCGCACCTTTGACGAACGCCCAGGAACGGCTTTCCCGATTACGGATGACAGTCATACGTTTGCGCTCGGAATCGAAAGGCACAGTAGCCAGGCGCGGCATTTCAGTCTCGAAGACCCCACGGGTAATACCGCCTTTTGCGGCGACCACCAGCAGCGCTCCTTCAGTAGGATCGCCGATTATTACAGGCCGGTTATCTATTAGGGCCAGTTCGGCATCGTTACAGGCGACTGATGCACGCAGCAAGGCCAAGAGTTCAGGACTTTCCGACGGCAGGCTTTCCACATTGCCGGAAAAGAATGCGCCTTCCGTGGCGTAACCTTCGCCGGTGACGCGATACAAGCTTGTTGAGGTGATCAACTTGCGGGCTGTCATTTCACCCATCGTCAGCGTGCCGGTCTTGTCGGTACAGATAACCTGGGCGCGGCCTAGCGTTTCAACCGAGGCCAAGCGCCGCACCAACGCATGACGCTGCACCATGCGTTGCACACCCAAAGCGAGCGCAATAGTTACCACCGCAGGCAGACCTTCCGGGATAGCCGCTACCGCAAGGCTCACCGAGCTCAAGAAAAGCTCAAATGGCGTAATTCCCCGTAATAATCCGAGACCGAAAATTAACGTGACGATGCCGAAACAGGCCATCAACAGTAGGCGTCCTGCCCGTTCAAGTTGGCGTTGCAGCGGCGTTTCTCCGCTTTCGGCGGTGTCCAGCAGCTTAGCGATATGACCGAGTTCCGTCTCCATGCCGGTATTAACCACCAAGGCACGACCGGTTCCCCCCGTTACGCTGGTGCCGAGGAAAATCATATTGTTCCGCTCCGCCAGAGGCGTTTTTGGAGGCAAGCTGCCGGTGGACTTGCCTACCGCTTGAGATTCGCCGGTGAGCGGCGCTTCGTTGATGCGAAGAACAGATGTCTGGATCAGACGGGCATCCGCAGCGATCAGATCCCCGCCTTCGAGCAACAGGATATCGCCCGGGACGATTTCAGTCGCAGAAACCACCGCGCTATGGCCGCCGCGCACCACGCGGCAATGGGGCGCTGTCAGACGAGCCAATGCTGCCGCCGCCTTCTCGGCACGATACTCCTGAATGAAGCCGATCATCGCATTCAAAATTACGATGGCAATGATGGCGATGCCGTCTATGGTCTCGCCCAGTGCGACGGAAACAGCTGCTGCGCCAATCAGCACCCAGATAACCAGACTTTTGAACTGGCTTACAAAAATGATCAGGGCCGAAAATCGCTTGCCTTTGCGCAGTTTATTTTGCCCATACCGGGCGAGCCGCTTTTTCGCTTCATTGACGATCAGTCCCTGCTCCACATCGGTCACAAGAAGGCTTGCGACTTCGGTAATAGATAGCTTGTGCCATGCATTCATAGTGGCGTTTCTCTTAAATAACAGATAATAGGCAATGCTAACTTGTATTAAACGTTTGATTTTTTATTATTACGATCTGTACTTTCCGGCAGACGGCAAAACCCTTGTGCAGGTAAATCCAGGGCGCTGTTAAATTTGCTGGATAAATTCTGAAAAGCAATGAGCCCGGTGAGTTCGACTATTTCATCTTCATTAAAGTATCCATGCAGGCGTTGAGACAAATCATCAACCTGCCGGTCGGTATACGTCACCGCCTCGGCATATTCCAGGACAAGCCTTTCTTTATCATCGAACAACTCGCTTGCTTGCCATCGCTCAAGCGCTTCCACCTTGTTCATGGAGCCCGTTCTTTTTGCCAACATGGCGGAATTAATATCAATACAAAAACGGCAGCCGTTTATTTGCGATACTCTGACCGTAACCAAGGATCGTAGAACCGGATCGATAGGGCTGCTTTTTCTATCCAACACCCCATAAAGTATAGCTATTGCTGCAAACAACCTGGGGACTCTGGCCCAAATCAAAGCTTCCGCTCCTGCTCACGCCCCTTACCTACATCCCTGTAGGCAATGCAGGCTTAAGGATTTGTCCGTATTTTCTTTTTTGATACCAAAAGAATGGACGAAGGTACCACAGGTAACTGGAAATAGGTTTTTCTGTGACTCTCATATCATTCTCGAAGCAGATATTAAACATCCGGACTCATCCGAAGACGGTACGGGCAATGGCTTAGTTAGGTAGTTTACAACACCAAAAGTATGGATTCATCAATGTGGTGCATCCGAGGGCATAAAGGCAGAAAAGCCTGTCCACCCTACTTGACTGGGTATTGCTGATGTGATTGTCCATGCGATGATCGCTCAGGCACGCGAATTTTATCAGCTTGAGAAACTATAGTCAGTTGATCGGGCGAAAGAAAGCGAGCAGTAAGCTTCGTAGATACCGTCTTGAAAGTCAACCTTAAATGACAGGCTGAGCATGTCAACCAGCGTCGAAAAGTATCCAGGTAACAGCTCAATGGCATTAAGTTAAGCGATTTTTTAGTTTACATGAGAAATGGTGATCGCTGGAGTGCGAGCTCTGCTTGCGTTGGCAGGCGAAGCCTGCACTCCAAATGCCGAAGGCTTTCCTTAACTTAATGGTATTGAGGTAACAGCTGGTTAATCAAATTACTAATTTTCGATTTTCCCGCTGAACGTTTATATGAATTAAGAGCTAAATTAAAAAGCAAGCAATGAGTTATTCTGGTGACTTTTTCAGCTCTTAATTCGCATTATGATTGATTTACCAACATAAGCCTTTATAATCGTTTCTGCTTTCAGGTTCCAGAAGGTTTTTCAGACCTAATGGTTAAACGGGAAGTCGGTAAGGTTTTGACCAAATCCGACGCTGCCCCCGCAACGGTATATAAGTAAAGTTTCATCGAGATGCCACTGTGTTCACGCATGGGAAGGTGATGATTCAGGTTAACGCCACTTATAAGCCCGGAGACCGGCCCGAGAGTTTAATTCGGTACAGCGGAGGGCTGTCTACGAAAGTGACAGTGCAGCTCCTTGTCATCTCTCGTTTTCTTTTGTCCTCTGTTGTGTACTCACAACCATTATGCGCGGGCGGCGCAAGAGGACAACAATGAAAAAATTTATATCCGGCTCATTTCCTGAATCGCATTTCACCACTAAACGACACAGTATTTCCGTTTCAATTTTACTGCTCTCGGGTACTTGTTCGGCCGTAATGGCTAAAGAAGCCCCGTCAGTCCAGGTATTGGATCCACTTGTAGTCACGGCCACACGCTCCGAAACGCGTCAGTTTGAAACGCCTCAATCGGTGCAGGTGATTTCCTCTAAAGATATCGACAAGACCGTGAATGTTGACTTGACTGATCTGCTCAAGAAAAACGCCGGGGTCGATGTGATTCAATATCCCGGCATGCTTTCCGGCATCGGACTGCGCGGTTTCCGTCCTGAATTCTCCGGTATCAGTAAACGCTCGCTGTTACTCATTGACGGACGGCCCGCCGGCGCCACCAACCTCAGCATGATTCAGACCGGCATGATCGAACGGGTGGAGGTCGTCAAAGGCCCGGCCTCAGCGCTCTATGGCCCCTCGGCGATGGGTGGCGTGATCAACATTATTCCCAAACGCAGCACCGGATCCATAACGGGTAAGGCTCGCGCCGGTTACGGGTATTTCGATACGCGGCAGTTTGGGTTTGACATAGGTGGAAGTCTTGGCCCAGTCAATTTTGATTATTCCGGATCCTATTACGATCAGGATGATAATTTTTCCATGGGTGATGGCAACAGGCGTCCCAACACCAGTTTCAACACAATCAATAATGCTCTGCGGGTGGGGTTGCCCTTAGGCGATCATATGAATCTGGAAGGATTTATTGATAGCTATCTCGGCAAGGATATCGCTACCCCCGGCGATATTGCCGACGGTGAAAGGGAGCAATCCAACCTGGATCTGGATCGATATTCAGGCCATGTCCGTTTGGATGGCAAGTATGACTGGGGCGATTTTAAGTTCACCCTGTTTCGTGCAGAAGAAGCCAGCGAACGGAGGAAGATTACCACGCTGACAATCGCTGACCAGCCGTTTTTGCCATTTAAATCTTTTGGCAGCGATATTAATTGGTGGGGAGCGCAGGCGCAGGCAAGCCTGCCGTGGTGGAATGACGGACAGCACAAGCTGATGGTCGGGTTTGACTATGAGGAAGTGGGACAGACAAGCCTGTCCTATAAGGCTAATGGCACTCGCAAGGCGCCGTTCGCCGCTGATCTTGAGCGGCGCGGCTGGGGGCTTTTCGCGCAAAATGACTTTAACTTTGACTGGTTTGGCGGCAGCACGGTATTCAGTGTAGGCGCACGTTTCGATCAGATCACCCTGGAGACCTTTAAAACCCCGTTTAAAACGGATTTTACGCCATCGGAATCGTCTTTTGAGGTGTTCAATCCGCGCATGGGCTTTTCGCATCTTTTTACCCCAAAACTGCGGGTGCATGGCACGATAGGCCGGGCATTTACACCGCCGGAAGCGGGACAATTCACCGGTCAGAACGAGACGGTGGTCGGCGGCCGTACGCAAATCACCCAGGGCAATCCCAATCTCCAGCCCGAATCCAGCATCGGTTGGGATATTGGTTTGGGTTGGAATGACAATAAGCGTTCCGCCGATTTGACTTATTTTGAAACCATCGTCGATGACAAGATTGCCTCCGTGGTAGCGAGCCGACCCGCCGCGCCGGCGCCCATTATCAATTCGTTTGTCAATGCCGACAGCTCCTTTGCAAACGGCCTGGAATTCCAGGCGCGCCAGGCGATCACGCAGGACTTTAGCCTGTTCGGCGATGCCAACTGGTTTTTCGAACGCACCGAAAAAATTGGCGGCGAACAACGCAATACGCACAATGTGGCGGATATGACCGCACGTCTTGGCGTGGATTTCGATCATGGGCCTGTCAGCGCACGTGTTAGCGGCCGTTATGTCGGTCATCGCAATGATTTTGACTTTATCGCGCCGACCCGCCCCATCATCGAATATCCATCTTTCGTGACCATGGATCTCTCTGCCAGCTACCGTTTTTACAAGGGCCATACGATTTCTGCGCAGGCCAGCAATCTGCTCGACAAGTTCTACTTCGAAAAGCTTGGATTCCCGCTGCCGGGACGACAGCTTAATCTTGTCTATAGCTTTAAATTTTAACAGCCACAGATTAAACAGATTGCTTTGTAAGGCGAAAGGCGCGCACTTTAGCTATGCGCCCTTAGCCTTTAATCTTTCATCAGTGTGCATCTGTGTCGCCTAGAGGCGCCTACTTTTGGCAATCTGTGGCTGAATAGTTACAATTTCATCATCCAAAAGAGAAAACAACATGACTAAACTACAAGTAACTGAGCAGACTACTTCCCGGCAAATCCTCACTGAACCGCCGAATAGACGGGTCGAGATATTTCCCTTGCCGGTCAGTGAATCTCTGCTGCAAAGACTGTTGACTCGCTTGTTCGAGCAACACTGGCCGGACATTCGGTTTGGCGTCATGGTGCCCGGCGCAGTCTATGAAATAAAAGCACCCAATAAGCCGGAACGCATAAGCTATCTCGACGGTTATTTGACCATCGACTTCGGTTCCTGGCATTTCCACCTCTGTATCGGAGACTATCGCGGGAGCCACGAAGATGCGCAAGTGCGTCAGACTGCCCGTGCCGAATTCTATCGCATGCTTAACCCGGATGATCAACCGATAAGCTGGGGGTTCCGGATGTTTAACGGCGCCGACCAGCAGCAACTGACCGTATTCATGCCCAATCCGCTATTGACGCCGGAGGACAAAATTGCCGGAGAACCCGATTGGTTACGTTTAAGCCTGTGGAATCAATTACGGGAGGCGTTTCTTGGATTGCAGCCCGACCCAATCGACCGCACCGCGCCCGCCTACAAAAATGCCTAACAGTCCGGTTCTAATGGCGTTACTGATAGTGCTTTTAGTTTTTGCAAGCCCAGCAAAAGCGCTGCCAAAACGGATCGTTTCGGTGAATTTATGTACCGACGGGCTTTTGCTGACATTGGCGCCCAAACAGCATATCGCAGCGGTGAGCCGGTACGCCAGTGACAACAACCGGAGCCCTTTTACTGAATTGGCGAAGGAAGTTCCTGCTGTATCGATCCAAGCCGAAGCGATTCTCGCGCTAAAGCCTGAGCTGGTGCTTGCGGGTAAATATGGGGCACGCGAGACGATAAAACAGCTGCAACGCTTGGGCATCCCGGTTGAAAAATTTGCACCCGTGCAGAATTTTGCCGAACTAAAGGAGCAGATAGCCCGCCTGGGAAATTTGATAGGCGAGCCTGAGCGGGCGCAAGCCTTGATCGCGCAAATCCAGCAACTGGATAACAGCATGCCTCCGGTTTCGTCAAAGATCCGGGGCGCCATCTATTTCGGCAGCGGCGTGAGTCCCGGCAGCAATACGATGGAGGGCCGAGTGCTGGAACTGGCGGGGATTGAAAACATAACTGCAACGCCCCTTCGAAAAGGCATAGTGCATCTTCCACTGGAGGAGTTCATCGTCGCCAAGCCGGATATTCTGGTATTGACCGATTACCATCAGAACACCCCCTCCCGCGCACAACGCTTTCAACATCATCCGGTTTTTCGACGAATGCAGCAGTCTACTGTGGTTTTACCCGCCAACTTGCTGACTTGCGGCGGAGGCTCCTGGACAATGGAGGCCGTAAACCGTCTCCGTGCATTCACCGCCAAATCTTATCCCGCCAAGGAGGACTCATGAGCAAGCTGGTCTGGATAGGGCTGGGGCTATTGATCATTATGCTATCCGTGGCATCCATGCTGACCGGCCCGGTCTCTATTTTTGATGCCATAGCCGATTGGCGCGGCGACAGAATACAGGAATGGTCAATTATTCTGTGGGAAATTCGCGCGCCGCGCACCGTGCTCGGCTTGTTGGTCGGTGCGGCGCTGGGGCTGGCCGGCGCCGCGATGCAGGGTTTGCTGCGCAATCCGTTAGCCGAACCCGGCTTATTAGGGGCTTCAAGCGGGGCCGCATTAGGTGCCGTCACAGCGCTTTATAGCGGACTGGCCGCCAAGTTCTATCTGGCTCTACCGTTAGCCGGTTTCTGCGGCGCGATATTGATGTCCGTTATTGTGATCGCATTGGCCGGATTACAAGCGGAAATGACTGTCATTATTCTTGCCGGTGCCGCCGGTAGTGCGTTGTGCGGCGCGTTGATCGCGTTAGTGCTGAATTTCTCACCGAGCCCGAACGCCGGCTACGAAATCATGTTCTGGCTGATGGGATCGCTGGCGGATCGCAGCTGGGATGAGGTCTATTTGGCGCTGCCTCCGATGGCCGTCGGTGCGGTGTTGCTGTTGTTTGCGGGCAAAGGCTTGCTGGCGATGAGTCTTGGCGAGGAAACGGCCCATTCGATGGGCTTCTCTCCAGCGCGACTGCGAGCCCTGGTGTTGATCGGTTCCTCCTTGCTGGTAGGCGGCGCTGTATCGGTTGCCGGGAGTATCGGCTTTATCGGATTGGTGTCGCCTCATTTGATGCGGTCTGCAGTGATGGCTGATCCGCGGCGGCTTTTGCCTGCCGCCGCGCTGGCCGGGGCGGCGTTATTACTGAGCGCCGATATTGGCACCCGCTTACTGGTCACCCAAGGGCAGGAATTAAAGTTGGGCGTATTGACCGCTTTATTCGGATCGCCGTTTTTCTTTGGCCTGGTGTTACGTTTACGGAGTAGGGGATGGTGAGTCTTTTAGAGGGCCGCAGTTTATCGTTAACTTTGGGGAAACGCCAGGTCATCGATCAGGTATCTATCAGCCTGATACAGGGGCAACTGACAGGTATTATTGGTTGCAACGGAGCAGGCAAGTCCAGTCTGCTGGGCTTGCTGTCCGGTTATCGGCAACCGCAAGCGGGCGTGGTGTTTCTCGGCGGCAGCGCCTTAACGCAACTGACACTGGCGGAACGCGCCATGCTTCTTTCCTTCCTGCCGCAAGGGCAAGTCGTTCACTGGCCCTTATCAGTGGAGCGGGTAGTCGCGTTGGGACGGCTCCCGCATGGCTCGGGCATGAAACTTGGCGCGGAAGACCGGGCCGCTGTGAATCAGGCCATGATCTGGACTAATGTAAGCCATCTTGCCGCGCGCAATGTCAATGCCTTATCCGGCGGCGAGCGGGGACGTGTTCTGTTGGCCCGCGCCCTGGCTACGCAAACCCCGGTGTTGCTGGCAGATGAGCCATTGGCGGGGCTTGATCCCGGCTGTCAGTTGCGGTTGATGGACGTATTGCGCGGGCTGGCAAATGACGGCATGTCCATTGCGCTGGTCATGCATGATCTCGATCTTGCTACGCGTTATTGCGACAGACTTTGTCTTTTGCACCAAGGACGCTTGTTAGCGGAGGGCCCGCCTGAAGCAGTATTGACCGAAAATAACTTGGCTCGCGCTTTTGGCATCAAAGCATGGCATGGCGTTATCGATAATCGTCGCTGCCTGGTTCCGATAACGGCTACCGCATCGGGCCAGACGTAACCGGCTTAAATAGACTGGCCGGTAGTATAAAATTACCGCTGACAATCACCACAAAATACCGTTGAGCGATAAGGTCGTTTCCAAGCTCCAGCTTGGGAACGCGGTGGGCGAAGCTGGAGCTTGGGAATGATCGGGGAAAGGTCGCGTCAGCATAGCCAGGGTGGGCAACTCGTAGGATATGCTGAACGCAAGTGAAACGTTACAGCTGGCGATGCATCTTCGCCATTTCCAGGTTTTCTTCGGCGGCTTTTTGATAGACATCAATCAACCTTCGGCAATGGACTCCGAATCCGGTTGCCTGCTGCTTACCAATTAACCACGGCTCGCGCTCGTATTCACTCAGGATTTTCTTGTGTTCCTCAACCTTAAGCTGCATTTCTTTCGCCGCTTCCTCATAGTGTTGTGCCAGCGCCTCATGATCGGCTTTGGTTTTTGCGTTTTGCACGGACAGGTTCATATCCATCGGATGCGGGTCAAATTCGGCGCAAGCGGACAGCAAACCAACAGCTAAAAACAGGGTAATCAGTAATTTAGTTTTCATGGGTTTTCTCCAGAATAATTCAATAGTTTAGTGACATCGTTTTTTCAGATTGTTATCAGTTTTACCTCCTTTTTTGCCGGTTCCCAATCTCCAGATTGGGAACCTCGAAACTTACGGCTTCGGTAACCGATAGTTTGTGCCATGCGTTCATAGTGGTGTTTCTCCCATTAACTAGCGGCCAAAAAATAGCGGGCTATGCTGTGTTGTAGCATCGCCTCCAGCCGATGCTCTTCAGCGCTGCTGACCTTCTGATAGAGATCGGGAGCAAGCATCACAAAACTTTTCACCAACTGAGGATCGAAATGACTGCCGCTGTCCCGTTCGAGCATGGCGATGGCTTCCGGCATTGTCCACGACTCCTTATACGGGCGCTTGGAAGTCAGGGCGTCGAATACATCCACGATAGCGAATATCCGCGCATTCAACGGAATCGCTTCAGCCTTGAGCCCCTGCGGATAACCCGTACCGTTGTATTTCTCATGATGGAATTCGACGACGTCCCTGGCGCCGCTTAACCAACTCGATTTGCTCAGAATATCCACGCCCAGCGATACGTGCGTTTTCATGACCTCGAACTCTTCCGGTGTCAGTTTTCCCGGTTTCAGCAAGATTGGGTCGCGGATGCCGATCTTGCCGACATCGTGCAAAAAAGCACCGGCAATCAGGTCGTGGATGTTCTCGCGGGAAAGCCCAATCGCTTCGCCAAGCCGTAGCGCATAGAAGGTTACCCGGTAATTATGGCTGTTGGTATCGGAGTCGCGTTCGGCAATCGCGCAACCGAGCACATTCATCAGTTCCAGGTTGCCCTTTAGCAAATCGCCAGACAATTTGATCAGTCCCCGGTTGAGCGTCAAGATGATCGGATACATCAGGAAGGTGGTGAACGTGATGCCGAGGCTGACAAACAGCAGTGTGCGCAGCAGGTCATCCTTAATCGAGTTGAGAGTCTGCCGATCAACTTGGTAGATGCCTTCGAAATAACCGGTCGGCGAATCCTGGACGCCTTTCAGCGGAACCAGGATGACCAGCAGCAATCCGCCACGGATGAAGTGAAACTCATGGGAAAATTCACCCACCTGTGGAAATCGATGGCGATAGCGATCAATACCCTGTTCGGCGACCTCCTGCCCAGGCCGAATGGCTTCAAGCTGGAGTTGTTTGTTGCGGTCGTACAGCTCGACGACCAGGAAATGTTGGTTGACCAGTTGCCGTGCCAACTCTGCCAGATGTTGGCGAGCTGCTGAATCCAACTGCTCCAAATTATGGGCGGACTCCCCGCTGAAGGTCGCGGATTCCCTGAGCGCGAGATCATGCACGAACTGCCGGATGCGATTGACCTCCAGCCATAAAACGCCGCCGCCGACCGCCACGCTGAGGAACAACCAGCCCAGAAACAGCCGGATCAGGATTTTCCGGTGAATAAACCGGCTCGTAGCAAGCGCTGCGCTAGACCCATCCGTTGGGAGCGGATGGGGACGCGGTAGCGCCCATTTGGGGGAAAACAGGGAGGTTTTCATCAATCGGCCCTACCGTTCATCGGCTTTCCGCGTTGTGGTCTGTACTTTTTGGCAGACGGCAAAATCCTTGTGCAGGCAAATCCAGGGCGCTGTTAAATTTGCTGGATAAATTCTGGAAGGCAATAAGCCCGGTGAGTTCGACTATTTCATCTTCGTTAAAGTGTTCATGCAGGCGTTGAGATAAATCGTCACCAACCCGCCGGTCGGTGTACGTCACCGCCTCGGCATATTCCAGGACTAACCTTTCTTTGCTATCGAACAACTCGCTGTTCTGCCATTGATCAAGGGCCTCCACTTTGTTCATGGAACCTGTTCTTTTTGCCAATACGGCGGAATTAATATCGATACAAAAATGGCAGCCGTTTATTTGCGAGACTCTCACCGTAACCAAGGATCGTAGAACCGGATCGATAGGGCTGCTTTTTCTATCCAGCACCCCATAAAGTATAGCTATCGCTGCAAACAACCTGGGGACTCTGGCCCAAATCAATGCAGGTTTAAGGACTTGTCCGTATTTTTTTTTCTGATGCCAAAAGAATGGACGAAGGTACCACGGGTAACTGGAAATGGGTTTTTCTGGGATTCTCATCGCATCACCGAAGCAGATAGTAAATATCAGAACTCATCCGAATACAGTACGGACAATGGCTTGTATGAATCGTTACATTTGGCGATGCAGATTTGCCATACTCAAGTTTTCCTCGGCAGCTTTTGCATAGTCATTAATCAGCCACTGGCAATGGTCTTTAAAAATTTTCGACTGCCTATAGCTTTTTGACTCGTACTGGCTAAGCAGTTTCTTGTGTTCCTCAACTTTAAGCTGCATTTGTTTCGCCGCTTCCTCATAGTGTTGCGCCAACGCCTCGTGATCGGCTTTGGTTTTCGCATTTTGCACGGCCAGGTTCATATCCATCGGATGCGGGTTCATCTCCGCGCAAGCGGACAGCAAACCAACCGCTAAAAGTAGGGGCATCAGTAATTTACTTTTCATGAGTTTTCTCCAGAATAATTTATTAAACATTGGTTGCTCTAAGTTCTGTAATAGCCCCGCGCAATACGAATAGCGCTGATCGCAGAAAAAGCGCGGCAAGCGCCAAACCCACTAGAATATCGGGCCAACCTGAACGGCTAAGCCATACGCCTGCGGCGGCAAACAATATTGAGACATTCGCAATAATATCGTTGCGCGAACACAACCAAACTGAACTCATGTTTATATCATCGGCTCGATGCCGCCAGAGCAAAGCCAAACAAATACTATTCGCTGCAAGCGCCAGTAGGCCGATTGCGCCGATGGTTTCGAATACTGGAACCTGCGGAAAAACAATCTTGTAAACGGCCTGCCCAAGAGCGAAAAAACCAAAGGCTGCCATGATGCCGCCTTTGAATAGGGCTGCACGGGCTTTCATTCTTGCGCCGCGCGCAACGACGTAAATACTGAAACCGTACACCAACGCGTCGCCAAGCATATCCAGCGAATCCGCCACCAGCGAGACAGAACCAGCAATCAGTCCCGTTGTGAGTTCCACTATGAACATGGCAACATTAATACCCAGCACTATCTTAAGCGTCGAGCTTTGGCGATTACGAAGCGCCTCGATCTCGCAAGCTTTATCGTTGCAACAATCAGCCATTTGATTCTCCTGAAAAAGGTTAAAGGTTGAGTGTAAGCTTGATGCGCTTCCTTCATCATCCTGCTTGGCTTCTATCTTATACCTAAATGATGCAATGGTTTTGAATGGGACTGTGTATTTTTTGCTTTCCGATACATGACGGCAATCGACCGCATTGCGGACACTCATATGCGGGCGTCGCTCAGCTACTGAGACTGGTTCTTTTCCAGATACTTAAAATTTGCCAAACAGCATTGGCCTGACGGGTTTCTGATTTCGCAAGCACATTCGCCTGATTTTGTTCGTTGTATGACAAAATCTTTGATCGGCTCTGCACTGTTGGCTTTTAACGCTGATGAATACTGATCGGCATCAATATCGAAGCAATAACAAAGTTTGTCTTCCTGAATCTCTGAATAGCTTCTTAAATACTGTTTGGGGACAGCGTTTCCATAGCTGGAAAAGTAACCGACTGCGCATTGTTTGGATGGGCAGTAAAAATAGCTGTCAGCGGTAATCGCCTGATTCTCAGGAAACCGGATCTGATGGTACAGTGTACGTATTCCGACACTGATACAAGCGGAACCGCACTCAGGGCAAACCTGCTTAGTTTTTGCAGATGCATTCGAACAGCAGCAATCAGACATAGACGTATCCTTAGCTTTATCGAGCAGCCGGGTCGGCAATGGTTGCCGGATAACCGGCATCCGTCGTGGCTTTGATTAACGCCGGACTATGGTTTTTTTGGACATCGAAAGTGACTGTCGCAGTTTTGGCATCGTAATCGACAGTCGCCTGTTGTACGCCATCGACTTTCTGCAAGGCTTTTTTGATCGTGAAAGTACACATCGGGCAGGTCATGTTTTGTATATTCAGCGTCACCGTTTGCTGCCGGTTTGGCTGTTCAACGATCGCTTCGGCATGGGACGCCGGTATCCACAGAGTGCTTGCTAACAGGCTTACAATTAGCAAACCAGATTTAATTGACATATCGGAGTCCTCTCAAGCCATGAAAAAGGGCGCTAACCAGGGAAAGGCCAGCAGTATCAAAATGAACGCGGAGCCAAGCCAAAACATCAGGCGTTGTCGGCGTTGAATGTCGGATACGGCACACGACTGCATGGATGCAGGAGGTAGAGCAACGCATGGAGCAGTTGCCGAGATTTGACCTTCTTCACAGCGGTATGGCATTAGATAGAGTTTTCTATAGCCGAGTGCTATAAAAAACAGGGTCAAAATGATGAAAAATGGGCGAACCGATTCCATTGCCGTAAGCGCGCTCATCCAGGCCCCGCCAATGCCTAAAGATAACAGCAAAAAAGGCCCGACACAGCACGCCGAGGCACCTATAGCTGCCAATACGGCACCGATACTTAGCCATGACGGGGTGTTAATGGGTGTTTCAGGGTCTGTTTTCATGAGAATCTCCTAACCAAACAAGTATCGATGTTGGCAAGAAGTCTAAACCCTGGTGTTTAGAACAGAGTCAAGCGGCCAGCGACATCTTTATTAACAATCAGGGCTTGGTTGATGCGTCACCGCTAAAGGCATCGAGAATGGCGCAACGTTCTGATGAAGCCGTCTGCTGACAGCCGTTGACCAGAGTTGCCAATACTTGGCGGAGAGCCGTTAAGTCCTCTATTTGTTGATCGATCTGTCGGCATTTTTGCTCGGCGAGTTGACGTACATCAGCACAATGCTCACCATCGAGCGATAACAATGCGGCAATTTCTTTCAAAGTAAACCCAGCTCGTTGCGCACGTTTGATAGAGCTGATCCGGGCAACCGCATCAGCTGAATAACATCGATAACCGCTATCGGGCTTCTCGGGTTCCGCCAGTAAACCAATGCGTTGATAGTGGCGGATGGTTTCGATAGTGACTTCGGTTTGTTTGGCAAGTTTGCCAATTGTTAGATTCATGCTGTTACCAGTAAATAAAATCGCATATTTTCATTTGTCATTAATGTAAGCGCAAGACAATGGAATGCGAGCCGTTACAATTACTTACCAAGTTAACCCAACACGCAAAAGGCCGCACCAGCATAGCCAGAGTGGACAACTCATAGGATATGCTGAACGCAGTGAAGTATTACATCTGGCGATGCATCTTGGCCATTTCCAGATTTTCCTCTGCGGCTTTTTCATAGACATCAATCAGCCTTTGGCAATGGGCTCCGAACCCGGTTGCCTGCTGCTTACCAATCAACCACGGCTCGCGCTGGTATTCACTTAGGAGTTTCTTGTGTTCCTCAACCTTAAGCTGCATTTCTTTCGCCACTTCCTCATAGTGTTGTGCCAGCGCCTCATGATCGGCTTTGGTTTTTGCGTTGTGCACGGCTTGATTCATATCCATAGAATGCGGGTCAAATTCGGCACATGCGGACAACAAACCAATAGCTAAAAGCAGGGTAATCAGTAATTTAATTTTCATGAGATTTCTCCAAAGTAATTTAGTAGTTTAGTGACATCGTTTTTTCTGCTTGTTACCAGTTTTACCTCCTATAGCTCGTGGGTTGAAGAATGAAATCCAACTTTTCTTTGCGAATGCTGGGTTGCTAAACCCAGCATGACTGTTATTTAAAACGAACGCCCCTTATCCCAGGGATGACCCTGGCCACCAGGATGTGACGAGTAGACATTTTTAATGACTTTAGTCCTTGATGCACACGCAGAAACAGTGAGCAATAAAAACGCGATTAATATAACAACGAGTTTCCGACCTCTAAATAATGTATTCATATTTTTGGCCTCGTGTAATGTGTCTAATGAACGACATCAACGGCGGCTCCTTGCTTGCGTTTTTCTTGGAACTGCAACACCAGACTGTAAATCACCGGAAACACCAACAGGCTCAATATCAGCACAGTCAGCATCCCGCCCAGCGCCGGAGCGGCGATGCGCTGGGTAACATCAGCACCTGCGCCAGTGGCCAACATAATGGGTATTAAGCCCACGATGTTGGCCAGCGAGGTAATCGCAACAGGCCGTACTCGTAAAGCGGTAGCAGCTTCAGTAGCCGCCCTGATTTCGTCGCCGGTCAATAAGGCTTGTTTTTGTTCCCGCAGTTTGGCAATCTCAATGTCGATAAAACTCAACACCATGACGCCGGTTTCGGCTGCGGTACCGGCGAGGGCGATAAAACCGACATAGACGGCAATCGACAGATTGAATCCGAGCCAGTACACGAACCAGATACCGCCGATCAGGCTGAAAGGAATGGCCAGCATAACGATGGACGGTTCGGTTATGTTGCGGAAAGCACCGTATAACAGGATAAAAATCAGCAGCAAGGTGATAGGTACCACTATACGCAACCGTTCCGCCGCGCGTTCCATGTATTCAAATTGTCCTGACCAGGCGACTGTGTAACCAGCCGGTAGCGTGATGCGTTCGGCCAGCTTTTGTTTCGCCAGCGTAACAAATCCGCCTATATCCGAGGTTTTAATATCCACGTAAACCCAGGCATTAGGACGCGCATCTTCGGTTTTAATCACATCCGTACCGCGTTTGAAGTTGATGTCCGCCACTGAAGTTAATGGTATCTGGCTGCCTGTCGGCGTCGGGATTAAAACGCGCCGCAACGCCTCCAGGTTATCGCGTAAGTCGCGCGGATAGCGCAGGTTGACCGGATAACGCTCCAAACCCTCAACGGTTTCGGTGATATTCATACCGCCGATAGCGCTTTGAATGACATCCTGTACATCGCCGGTGGTCAGTCCGTAGCGCGCGGCCGCTTCCCGGTTGATGTCGAAATCCAGAAAATAGCCGCCGACCGCCCGGTCGCCGTAGGCCGACAGCGTTTCCGGCAAGGTTTTCATCGCCTCTGCAATTTGTAGCGCCAGGGTCTGCAAAACGTTCAGATCGGGGCCGGAAACCTTGATACCTACCGGCGTTTTAATGCCGGTAGCCAGCATATCGATACGGTTTTTAATCGGCATGGTCCATGCGTTAGCTAACCCAGGAAAATGAATCGCCTTGTCCATTTTATCCATCAGTTGCCGCGTGGTTAGCGTCGGATCAGGCCACTGTTCTTGGGGTTTTAGCTGAATGGTCGTTTCCACCATCATTAACGGAGCTGCGTCGGTTGCCGTTTCAGCCCTGCCGATCTTGCCGAACACCAGCTGTACTTCGGGGAAGGTTTTCAGCATCTTGTCGGTCTGTTGCAACACTTCCTTGGCTTTGGTGATCGATATGCCTGGAAAAGTGGTCGGCATGTATAAAAGATCGCCTTCATACAAAGGCGGCATGAACTCGCTGCCGATCCTGGACAACGGGTAGAGCGTAGATGCCATCAACAGCGCGGCCAGTATGATCGTCAGCGCTCGCCAGCGCATCGCCAGCTTCAAAACCGGCGAATGAATAAAGTGCAAGAACCGGTTAATCGGATTTTTTTTCTCAGGAATGATCTTGCCGCGGACAAAATACCCCATCAACACTGGTACTAACGTAATAGTCAATATCGCTGCCGCAGCCATCGCATAGGTTTTAGTATAGGCCAGCGGGCTGAATAGGCGGCCTTCCTGGGCTTCCATGGTGATAATCGGCAGGAAGGAGACGGTAATCACCAACAGCGAGGAAAATAGCCCTGAACCGACTTCACGGGAAGCGTTGCCGATGGCTTGCCAGCGTTCCTCTGAAGTCAGTTTGGCTTGTTTCTTCTCAACCGCTTCGGCAAGGTGTTTGTGGGCATTTTCAACCATCACCACTGCGCCATCGACCATGTCGCCAATCGCAAGCGCGATACCGCCCAGCG
>CAMAUL010000040.1 GCA_945861405.1 Candidatus Methylobacter oryzae
TGTATTGAGAGGCTAATAGGGAGGAAAAGAGCCTTGATGGGGTGATAAATCAGAACCAAGGGCATTAAAAATCCCAACAAACCATTTTTTTAAATTTTAAACGTGATTAAGCGGGGTGGTTCGCTCTATTAATCCGACAGCCTCCTAGCTGTGCTATATCCAGAGAATTTGAGGTATTTTGATAATTTCGATGTCATTCTAAACTTAATACCGATTCTGTAATGATTTTTCAAGCTCTTCTAAGATATTGCTTTTCTTGGTTTTTAGCTCTTCAAGCTTGTCGGCCATTGGATGTTTATAGGGTGGTGAATTATTTAGCACCTCTCGAAGATAATTGTCTTTTGATGGATGATTTTCACTCTCTGAAATTCTGATCGACAGAATTTTGATTTGTTCGTTGTATTCATTGAGTAAGTCAGAGAACGCCGTTAGTCTAGCGGTTTTTTCTTGTGCGTCCGCTGATCGAGAAAATTGTTTTCGGCTTTCAAGCAAGTCCTCTTTTTGGATTTTTATTTCTTCGCGCTGTTGTAACAAATTAATGATTAAACCGGAAAAGGTCAGTCCGGTAAACAAGGTGTTCACTATGCCAAAACTATCCCCAAATGTTCCAAGATTCGATTTCCAGTCTGTAGTGGAGATGACAAACAGTATGTAGCCAAATAGGGTGGCAACCGGAATCAAGATGATCGTGATATAAAGTATTAGTCTTTTGATGTTCATAGATTCTTCCCCGTTACGTTCATTGCTGTATCCTGTTTATCCGCGTTCGATGAGTGCGATTTCTTCCGGGCTGAGGTTGAACAAACCGTAAACGGCAGTGTTTAGTTCGCGCTCGTGTTTTGCGATTTCAAGCGTCAGGCGTTCGATTTCCAGAGTGCCAGTTTCTAGTTGGTCTTTCCAATCGCCGCGTTCTTTAACCGGAATGTCTTGCTTGAATTCCTTTTTGATCTGCATTTGGAAAGCGGCAAAATCCAGTTTCCACCAGTTTTGCAGCGCAGTGGAGAGTTTTTCGACGCGCTTATTGGGGTGCAGGCTGGGGATAATGCCGCGCAGGTCTTTTTGCTTTTGGTAACGGGCTTCGGCGGCTTGTTGACAAAGTTCTGCGAGCTTGTCGATGGCTTGTTTTTGTTCTTCTGTAGTGGCAGGGATAGGCAGGGTTTCGATGTATTGCGTAAACATGCGATAAAACCCGCCACGGATGAATGGAGACATGCTACAAATCAATAACCATAAGGCCTTGGAATTAAGCAGTCCAGCGAGAAACCAATCCGCTTTAGGAATGAAATAGGCCGTATTTGCGTAGTAAGCACCGATTCGATCTAGCGAAAAATTTGGCTTGTCGGAAATATCCACATAACTAATCTTCGGATTTTCAAACGCATCGTAATAAGCGCAAGCCCGCAGTTCCCACCAGAATTCGCCTTTGTCGCCGCGTTTTTTAGCGGCGGCTTCAAACGGTGCCAGCCAATCCATAACGGCGGGATAAGTTTGTTGCATCCACGCTTGCGCGGCACTCTCGTCTCTTAAACCACTTTGTTTATATGTCCAACCTTTCGGACAGAGAATCAACCACAGGTCGCGGGATTCAACGCGCCACTGTTTCAAATCTTTGCCTTCCAGAAACGGCTTAAGCAATTCCGCCGATTTCGGATCGGCGGCAATCAGTTTGTCCCGCGTGATGCGATCAATCACGAAAGCTTCATTTAATCCGGTCTTAATGCCATACAGTGGTGAGCCATACGCATCTTTCAAGGTTTTATGACCGTGTATCAGTTTGTGGCGCAATGCGGCGTGAGTCCCGCTTTCCAGCCGCCAGTTTCCCGCTGTCAGTTGGCTTTGCGGCATGTCCGCCGCACTTTGGTCAAAAGCCGTATCGAGCGTTACTAATTGTTCCTCGTTACGTATTTCGGCAAATTGCAGCACATGGTTGGGTTCAGCCTTACCTTTTTCCAGGCACACAATGGCCGGATATGTAGTGACGCCCTCGAACACTTGCAAATCGCCAAAATCCACGACAGTTTGGAGGCGTGCATTGTTCAGCAGATAACGGCGCAATTGTTCGCCGGAACCGGTCTTGAAGAAGGTGCTGCTGGAAATATAGCCCAAACAGCCGCCCGGTTTAAGCAATCGCAAACCGATTTCGTAGAAGTAGGCGTACAAATCGGCAACGCTGTCATAAACCTTGAATTCCGCTTCGAGCATCCCTTTCCAAGGTTTGATGATTTCCTGCCGTACATACGGCGGATTGCCCAGCACCACATCAAATCCACCTTTGCTAAGAATGCCTTTAAAAGTGGTATTCCAGCCAAAATGCTCGCTACTCCAGCGGCTTTTGCTGTCCGGCTGAAAGCGCAGACTGTTACCGCAGAGCAGATGCCCGTCCAGGGAATCGAGCTTATGGCCGGGTTTGGCGGTTTTCAGCCACAACGAGAGTTTGGCGATTTCAATCGCACCAGCGTTGATGTCCACGCCATAAAGATTGTGAGTCAAAATGGCGCGGTCGCCGTTAAACTCTTCCAGAGTATCGGGATAAAGACGGCGCAAGGCTTGCGCCAATTCCCGATAGTACGGCGCGAACACGTCGAACGCCGCCACCAAAAAAGCGCCGCTGCCGCAGGACGGATCAATAACCTTGATGCTTTCCAGTCGCGCTTGCCAAGCTGTCCAATAAAGATATTCGCCCAACGCGATGTCCTTTAATCCGCCTTTTACGCTGCGTCCGGTAGCCATCCCTTCCGGCGCTTTCTTACACCATTCGCCTTTACCGGTTTCATAAATGCGGCGTATCTCGGTTTGTTGCGCCTCAAGGTAGCAACCCAAGGTGCGTTGCACGATGAAGCGGGTAATGGAATCCGGCGTGTAGACAATACCGTTCTCCTTGCGCTTGCCGGTGACGCTTCGACCTTTGCTTTCAATCGGTGCAATGCGTTTTGCCAAATCGGCGATAAACGATTGTGGCTTGGCTTCTGCGGCTTCTCGCAATTGTTCGAGTTCGGCTACGCTTTGTTCAAAGATATGACCCAGCACGGTAACGCGCACTTCTGTGCCAAAGTCGTATTGAGTCAAGTCGTTAAAACGATGAATCAATTCATTGGAAATATCGAGATTTTCCAACGCCGGATTCGGCGAAAACAAACCACCATTGTAAGCTGGGATAGTCTGCGGATTATCCCGACTGCCTTGGTCTATGGCACGAAACAGCGCCTTGAGATTATCCCAGGCAGAGTGTGTGGCGCTGGCTGTCGCATAAGTTTTGTAGGTATTTGTAAGCAGTAGGCCGTTGTCTTCGGCAAAGGCGATAAATAAAATACGATCCAGCAGGGTTTGCGCCGGATCTATGATTTCCACAGCGGTGAGCTGAGGATTAGCTTTAGCCAGACTGACAATACTATCCCAGCGCATTTTTTGGTATTCGCCGTACAAAGTGCGGGTAATTTCTTTGTCTTGTAGCTCACTTTCTTGCAGCCAGCGCAAAGTTTTGCCGCCAAGGATGGCTGCTTCCGACAATAAAGACGTGAAGCGCCAATAATGTGCCGGGGTGCTGAGGTCGGAGAGAAACCAACGCTCATAACGATCTGGACTGCTATTGTGCGCATACAGTCGCCATTCTGTCATGTTGGTGACCAGATAAAATGGACAGTTGGGTTGTGCAAGGCCAGCGTAGTTGCGGGCTTGTTCGACTGGAGTGCGCTTTTGGTAACCTTCGCTTTGCCTTACATCGAGGTCGGTTTTAGAACCCTTGTATTCGCCGACCACGAAAACCTCTGCGGGTTTGCTGGTAAAGCGTCCCAGAGCAATGTCCGGCGTTTTGGATGCCTTGGGAATGTTATATTGTGAATCCAGCGTAGGCTTCTCGCTGATGCTTCCATGCCAACCCAGAATATTGACAAAAAAATCAGTGGTCAAATCGCCTTCCAATTTACGCTCACCTTTTAGATGCTTGCGTGATTTATCCCCCATGAGTTCCTGCCAACGCTGGATGATTTCCAAGTGCTGGGATGGAATGAGGGAGGTTTCAGTAATTTGCTTTTGCAGGTAACGAGGCAAGAACAGGGGCGCGTTTTGTGCTGCTTCGAGTTCATTTTGTGGAATGGTCATTTTTTTATTATAGGTAGCAGGAATCTTGGTTTTGGTCGGGCGGATGACTACGTCGAAGCTAATGCTCCTTGAGGTATTTTAACCACTAGACTTGAAAAGCCACTACATTATCGTAAATTACTGCATATTGGGCATATTGAAATGGCCATGCTTTAATCCTATCGTGGCTTCCGGCAGTTATGTGGGATCGCATGAAACCGATAGACACAAAAAAGCCGCGATATACGCGGCCTTTACTGGATTGGCGGGACTGGTCGGGACAGTCTGAAACATCACTCTATATTCTGTATCTGCTCACGCATTTGCTCGATCAGCACTTTAAGCTCGATGGCTATCTGGGTCATTTCCTTATCAGCCGATTTAGAGCCGAGGGTGTTGGCTTCGCGGTTCAATTCCTGCATCAAAAAATCCAGCCGTCTGCCGACCGGGGCTTTTTGCTTGAGCACCCGCAACACTTCAGCGATATGGGTTTCCAATCTGTCGAGTTCTTCGGTGATGTCCAGTTTTTGAGCCAGCAGCACCAGTTCCTGCTCCAGACGGTCGAAATCGGGCTGTGCGACCAGTTCGGCAATCCGGTCTTTGAGTTTAGTGCGTATCAGCAGCAACACTTTCGGCATGCGTTTGCCCGCTGCAACCACAAACCCCAGCATTTTGGAGCAGCGTTCTTCAATCAGCAGTTTAAGCTGCGCGCCTTCCCGTTCCCGCGCTTCCAACAATTGCGCCAGGGTTTTATCGACCAGGGTGGTGATGCCTAAAGAAAGTTGTTCTTTGTCTAAATCCGGCTCCTGCTGGATTCCGGGGAATGCCAATACATCCAGCGCCGAAAAAGACAAAGGGGCTAGCATTTGTTCCTCTATGGCATTGGCCGCAGCCAGCAGTGCGCTTACCGCATCGGTATTGATGGTAAAACTGGGGCCGTTTTTAGCCTGCTTTTTATAGCTTAAAGAGCATTCAACTTTGCCCCGATTGATCTTGGCGGCAATGGCTGTGCGCAGGTCGGCTTCAACAAAGCGCAGGCGATCCGGCAGTCTTAAGCTGATGTCACAGTAACGGTGATTGACCGTGCGCAATTCGCATCTTAAGGTTAAGTCGCCGATTTCAATCTCGTTACCGGCAAATGCGGTCATGCTTCTAATCATTTTTCACCTATAATTGACGGGCTTACTTGTACAAACTAACAACACAATGGCTGAATATTACGATCCGCAAACCTACCCCAAAGAGTGGAACTACCTGCAAACCGGCACCATTATAGATCAGTATGTCATTGAGCGGGAGTTGGCGCACGGCGGCTTTAGTTCGGTTTATCTGGCTCGGCAAATAAAGGATCAGCTTCAGATTGCCATTAAGGAATACCTGCCCCGGAAGTTTGCCCACCGAACCTGGAACAATGTGGTAGTCGCCAACAGCGAAGAAGCCGCCGCTTTATTCAAGCGCGGCAGGATATTGTTCTTTGAGGAAGCCAAGGTTTTATCGACGTTAAAACACCCCAACATTGTCGAAGTAATCGGTTTTTTTGAAGCCAATTCTACCGTTTATATGGTGATGACTTATGACTACGGGGTTACGCTGGACAAGCTGTTAAAAATTAAAACCCTGCCGGTTTCCGAAGATTTTTTCTTGACCCTGTTCAACTCGTTATTGGCAGGACTGGGGCATATCCATAGCCATCAGTTTATTCATCTTGATATTAAACCCTCCAACATTCTGGTGCGACCGGGCAATGATGCGTTATTGCTGGATTTTGGCGCGATTCAGAGTTTTCCAAAATCGCACCTGAGCAAGCAAAGCAAGATTTTGACCAAAGGCTACTCACCGATAGAGCAGCATGAGCTGGGCACCCAACTGGGTCCGTGGACGGATATTTATGCGGTGGGCGCAAGTATGCGCAGTTGCCTGGAGCTTAAAATCCCGCCTCCTTCACAGGAAAGGACAAAACAAAATACCTTAATTCCCGCAGTCAAGGCGTTTAAACGAAAATTTCCCGAACATCTGTTAAAAGCCATCGACTGGGCGATGGAGATACAGCCTGAATTTCGTCCGCAATCGGTTGCCGAGTTGCAAAAAACGCTTACTGGTGGTTGATTGTTGCTACTCAGCAGCAAAAAATACGACTGCATGGATGCAGGAGGTAGAGCAACGCAGGAGCAGTTGCCGAGAACGCTGATGACGCAGATAGTTATGATCAGATAAGATTTTCAGTATTTATCTGCGTTCATCATATTCATCTGCGTCATCTGCGTCATCTGCGTCATCTGCGTTCCATTCTCTTTGTTGCTGCCGAATAGTTACAATTGCACAGCCCGACAGCCCGCTGTTCAGGTATACTGTGCGGTTTTCATTTTAACGGAACATGTATGAGACCCAGCGGACGCAACCCCGATCAACTAAGAGACATCAAATTTACCTGCGGTTTTACCAAACATGCAGAAGGCTCTGTGCTGGTTGAATTCGGCGATACCCGGGTGCTTTGCACTGCCAGTGTCGACAGGAGCGTGCCGCGCTTTCTTAAAGGCAAAGGCGAAGGCTGGATTACCGCCGAATACGGCATGCTGCCGCGCTCGACCCATTCCCGGATGGGACGGGAAGCCAGCCAGGGCAAGCAGGGGGGGCGCACCCTGGAAATTCAGCGGCTGATTGGCCGTTCGCTGCGGGCGGCGATTGATTTAAAAGCCTTGGGCGAACATACCATCACCATCGATTGCGATGTCTTGCAGGCCGATGGCGGAACCCGCACCGCGTCTATTACCGGCGGTTTTGTCGCGCTGTCGCTGGCGGTGCAAAGCATGCTCAAACGCAAGCAAATCAAGACCAACCCGCTGCACGGACAGGTTGCCTCGGTTTCTGTGGGCATTTATAACGGTGAGCCGGTATTGGATCTGGATTATGCGGAAGACAGCAATGCGGAAACCGATATGAATGTGGTCATGAACGATGCCGCCGCGTTTATCGAAGTGCAAGGCACGGCAGAAGGCCATGCGTTCAGAAAAGAGGAGCTGGATGCGATGCTGGAGCTGGCGGGCTTCGGCATCAAGCAATTGCTGGAAAAACAACGACTGGCGATAGAAAATCATAAATGACTTTTTCGACCTTACAAAAAATCGTCCTGGCCAGCGGCAACCCCGGCAAGATCAGGGAAATCCAGGCGATACTGGCGGATCATCCGATCGTTCCGCAATCCGCGTTTAATGTTGTCGACGTGGAAGAAACCGGCGCTACCTTTGTGGAAAATGCGATTTTAAAAGCCAGGAATGCGGCGCTGCATTGCCAATTGCCCGCGATAGCCGATGATTCGGGGCTGGTGGTTGACGCACTGGACGGCGCGCCGGGCGTTATTTCCGCCCGGTATGCCGGAGTCGGCGCCAGCGACCGGGACAATGTGGACAAGCTGTTGCGGGAGCTGGAAGGCGTCCCCGATGACCTGCGCACGGCGCGGTTTATCTGCGTGATGGTGTTTATGGAACACGCGTATGATCCTTGTCCTGTGATCGCCCAAGGCGTTTGGAAAGGCCGGATTTTGGATCATGCGGTCGGCGAAAACGGTTTCGGTTATGATCCGGTGTTCTGGGTGCCGGAGCAGGGTTGCGCGTCGGCGGAATTGTCGGCGGCCGTTAAAAACTCGCTGAGCCACAGAGGAAAGGCGCTGAAGACATTAACAGCATTAATTAAAGCTAAACAATCTGATGTGGGGGCGAATTCATTCGCCAAGGGCGACTAAAGTCGCCCCCCACATCTATTATTTTGATGAACGCATTACTCCCTATCGCCAAGCAGTTCGCCAATGCGGTTACCGGGATAACCCCGCTCGGCAACGGCCTGATCAATGACACTTACCTGGCCGCAACACCGTCATCCCCGTTTGTCCTGCAACGCATAAACCGCTCGGTTTTTCCTGAGCCTGAGCAAATCATGGGTAACTTGGCGACGCTTAACCGGCATATCGCGCAAAAAACCGGCACGCAGGTCAAACTGCAAATACCGGAAATCTTAAAGACGACCGATAACGCCCCACTTTATCAGGATCAACACGGCGATAGCTGGCGGGCGTTGAGTTTTATTACCGATACCGAAAGCATCGAGACTATTGGCGCACTCGGAGACGCCGAACAGGCCGGATTTGCGCTGGGGCATTTTCATCGCTTACTTAGCGATCTTGATCCCTTGCTTTTGCATGACACCTTGCCCGGCTTTCATATCACACCGGGCTATTTAAAGCGTTACCATCAGGTAAGGCAGCAGTCGGATCAGCCTAAAGACTGTTATTGCGCTGATTTTATCGCCCGGCTCCAGCCTATCGCCGATGATCTGGAAGCTGCCAGACAACAGGGTTTACTGTCATTGAGGGTGATTCACGGCGACCCCAAATTAAACAACTTCCTGTTTGATAAACACACCCACAAAATCGTCAGCATTATCGATCTGGACACCGTCAAGCCGGGACTGGTTCATTACGATATTGGCGATTGCCTGCGTTCTTGCTGCTCCACCAGCAACCCGGTCGGGTTTGACCTGGATATTTGTTCCGCCCTGTTAAAAAGCTATCTGTCCGAGGTCGGCGCGTTTTTTACCGAACACGATTATCACTATTTGTACCCCGCCATCCGGCTGATCCCCTTTGAATTAGGCATCCGGTTTTATACCGATTATCTGGAAGGAAATCGGTATTTTAAGGTGACAGAGCCAGAACAGAACTTACAGCGTGCGGCTGATCAATTCCGGTTATGTGAAAGCATCATGGCGCAGGAACCGGTGATTAAAAAACTGATAGCGCAGTTACAAAACAAAGTTAATGCCGACTAAAGCCCCCCATTTACCGCCTTTTGTGGCCTGGTATTACCGGGCAGAACTGGTTTCTCAAGCATCGACGTAAAGGATCACTGCCATTAAGTTAAGCGGATTAGACAAAATGACTGCTGATGTGGGGCGACTTCAGTCGCCCCCACGATCATGATTGTGTCTTAACTTAATGGCAGTGACGTAAAGGATGCAAGCAATAAAACCACATTTTAAGATTTAAATAAGAATCGTTTGCATTATTATAACTATTTGCTCTATACTTTGGCAGAAATTCACCTTTGGACAAACGACTATGAATAAGAAAATAATAAAACTGCTGATTCCAGGACACATTGCGCTCGCTCTAGGCTACGCTTCGCCGGTGTTGGCTACAGATACCACCAACACCAACAAACAAAAAAAAACTGCCGTCCTGGTAATGCCTGTGGTGGAAATTGTGGGATCTGCGGATAAGCTCAAAACCATTCCCGGCGCGGTCAATGTCCTGAAACAGGAGGAACTGTTCAAGAGCCATGTTTTCAATGTCAACGAAGCGCTACGCAAAATACCGGGCGTCAATGTCCGTGACGAAGAAGGCTTCGGCCTGCGGCCCAACATTGGTATCCGCGGCATGAACCCCACCCGCTCAACCAAAACTTTATTACTGGAAGACGGCATCCCGCTGTCTTACGCGCCCTATGGCGATAACGCCAGTTACTATCATCCGCCTATCGAACGCTTCGCCAGCATCGAGGTTTTAAAAGGCCCCAGCCAGATCATGTATGGCCCGCAAACGATTTCAGGCACCATCAATTACCTTACCCCCAACCCGCCAGCCAAACCCGGCGGTAACCTCAGCTTTACCGGCGGCACCCGCGAGTTTTATGACGCTCACTTCAATTATGGCGGCAGGGTCGGCGATTTCGGCGGCCTGCTGGATATTACCCATAAGGAAAGCGAAGGCGCGCGCGACAACACCCATGCCGACATCAACGATTTCAACATCAAGGGCGTTTACGACATCAACGCCAACAATGCGCTGACCTTGCGCGGCAATTATTATCAGGAAGATTCACAGGTGAGTTATTCCGGGATCACCGACGCGGAAATGCGCAACTTCGGTATTCGCTACAATCCGTTTAAAAATGACCGGATGGAAGCCGACCGCTATGGCGCGTCATTGACCCACGAACTGAGTTTTAATGATGACGTCACCTTGACCACCAATGCTTACTGGTCGAGTTTTAATCGTGACTGGTGGCGGCAGGCCAGCACCACCACCGACACGCAATGCACAGGATTCGCAGCTGCCCGCCTTGCCGGTACCGCCGTTAATGCCGATGGCTGTAATTCAATTCAGGGACGCCTGCGTGATTACTATACCTATGGCGTCGAACCACGCCTGCATGCCAACCACCAAACCCTGGGCATAGCCAACGAACTGGATATGGGTTTTCGTGCGCATTATGAAGAGCAATTCCGCGTCCAGGAAAACCGCACGCGAAGCACTGGAGCGGTTGCAATCAGCGAAAGAAATGAACGCGATACCGACGCTTACTCCGGCTTTGCGCAAAACCGTTTCATCCTGGGTGACTGGAGTTTAACCCCAGGCGTCCGTATCGAGCATGTCAATTTCAGCCGTCTCAACAAATTGACCAATGCCCAAGGCGAATCGTCGTTAACCGAAATACTTCCGGCATTCGGGATCAATCACAGCCCCAATGAACAGATCACCACCTTCTTTGGCTTTCACGGCGGTTTTGCGCCGCCGCGTGCCGAAGATGCCGTCAGCAACACGGGCACTACGATTGATGTAGGCCCTGAAAAAAGCTGGAACTACGAATTAGGTATGCGCACCAAACCCTATACCGGCGCCAAACTGGATGCCACGTTATTCCATGCCGACTTCCAGCAACAAAACGCGGTAGGCAGTATCGCCGGCGGCACCACGCCGCTCGCCACTGGCAAAGCCTTGTATCAAGGGGTGGAATTGTTTGGCAGACAGGATTTCGATGCCTTGTTCAATACCGATCACAATGTTTATTTTCAGGCGGCCTACACCTGGGTGGGCAATGCTGAAATGACCTCCAATTTCAACTGTTTGGCGGTAAACGGCGTGAACCCCTGCGCGGGCGGCATTGTACCCGGCGCAACTAAAGGCAATCGCCTGCCGTATTCGCCTGAACATACGCTCACCACAACGGTGGGTTATTCGCACCCCACCGGCTTTGATGCTCATCTGGAAACGGTGTTTGTCGGCGCACAGTTCAGCGACTTTGCCAATACCGAAAAGGCGGCAGCCAACGGCAACGGCCAAACCGGCAAAATTGATGGCTATGTGGTATTAAATATAGGCACCACTTATCACGTCAAACCGATTAACACTGATTTGTTTGTGTCATTGAAAAACCTGCTGGATGAAGAATATATCGTCGATCGCACCCGCGGCATTCTGCCCGGCTCACCGCGTTTGGTGCAGGCCGGTTTCAAAGTTAATTTTTAACGCCTGTCAGGCCAAGCCAAGGGCGAGGGACGCGCCCATCATTCCCACCCCCAATCCGCTTAAACCAGCCGTGTTTCAGCGAAAAAATCCGGTCGCGTAACCGCATCTCACAATCAAAGTCATGTAGGGTGTGCATCGCATACCATTTTCCAAATACCACGTAGGGGCGACCGGCCGGTCGCCCCCTACAAAGGTACGTGATACCGATGCGTACCCTACGACTTGCCACCCTTAGTGGAACCCTCAAACTAGGTGATTCCACTGATTGTCTGAACGACCTGTTTCCTCTAACCTCCTGTTTCTTGCTATTTTTATCATGCCAGCTCATTATTAGGGCTGGACGATAACAAAAACAGCGCCCTCTTCTCTACGATTCATCACGATTCATCAGGAGATCTACCATGCGATTTCTATTGCTAACTCTTGCTCTGTCCGCTTTGTTCGCCTATCAGCAGGTCGGCGCCGAGCCAGCCGCCGTCTATCCACATTCAGACAGCGACGAAAATAACAGCGTAGGTTTGCCGCCGGTTCCTATACCGGCAAACAATCCGCAAACCACGGCCAAAATTGGCTTGGGCGACAAACTGTTTCATGACAAACGCTTATCTGTTGACGGCACAGTCAGCTGCGCAAACTGTCACGACGAAAAAAAAGCGTTTACCGACGGCCTGTCGGTTTCGATCGGCCATCACGGACTGGCCGGGACGCGCAACGCCCCCACCGTGCTCAATGCCGCATTCAACCGGTCGCAATTCTGGGACGGACGCGAACCGGATCTGGAAGGCCAATCCAAGCAGCCGTTGATCAACCCGGTTGAGCACGGCTTGACCAACCATAAACAGGTGCTCGAAATCGTCCGCACCGATCCCGATTATCTTGCCACCTTTCAAACCGTGTTTGAGGTGAGCGCTAAAAAACTGACCATAGACCATGTCGCCCAAGCGATTGCCAGCTTCGAACGCACCCTGGTTGCCGGTAATTCGTCGTTCGACCGTTATTATTTCAAAGGCCAAACTGATGCAATGTCCGATGCCCAAGTTCGCGGATTCCAGCTGTTCATTGGGCGAGGTCGTTGCGTTTCCTGTCATACCATTGAACAGGATCACGCGCTGTTTACCGATAGCCGATTTCACAACATCGGCATCGGTATTAACCGGATACAGCAAGACATTCCCCGACTGACTGAGGCCTTTCTTGAAGCCAAAAACAAAGGCGGTCAAGTCGATGTACTGGTGTTGACCGATAAAAAATCGTCGGAATTGGGCCGCTTTGCGGTGACCGACGAGTTAAGCCAAATCGGCGCATTCAAAACACCTACCTTGCGCAACGTCGAGCTGACCGCGCCCTACATGCACGACGGCAGCCTGAAAACCCTGAAAGAGGTGATGGTTCATTACAACAACGGCGGCGTGAACAATGCGGGTGAGCCGGTCAACGATTTCCTAAGCGGCGGCATCCGCCCGCTTAATCTGACTGAGCCGCAGCTGGACGATTTGGTGGCCTTTATGACAGCGCTGACCAGCTCCAAATACGCCAATCCGACAACTGCCCAAGCGGCCAACTGAAAGAGGAATTCACCATGAACGCCATCAATAACAGTCGCCGTAATTTCATCAAGGCCTCAGGCGCTTTAGTCATCGGCAGTACCCTGCCGATCAGCTTGGTCGAATTGGCCTTTGCCGAAAGCAGCCAAAACTTCACTTTCGCCTACATTTCGGATGCCCATATCCAGCATATCAAAGACAACCGTTTCGTCAGAAACTGGGATCGCGGCCTGATCCGCGCCGTTGCCGAAACCAATTTGCTGGCGCCCAAGCCGGATTTTGTGATGTTCGGCGGCGATTTAGCGCAGCTAGGCAGCAAGCCCGAACTGGATCATGGCGCCCAAATCCTGTCGGCTTTGCATGGCGATGTCCATCATGTGATGGGTGAGCACGATTATTACCTGGATCTGGGAGAGTATTGGGAAAAACTGTTTGGCCCGCAATACTACAGCTTCGACCATAAAGGCGTGCATTTCGTGGTGCTGAACAGCATCAAAACCTATGACGACTGGACGTACACGCGCTGGCCGACCGCAGAACAGCGGATGCTGGAAATGGCCGGGCTCGACAACCCGAACGGCTCGCCGTTCATGGTCGGCGATCAGCAGCGCCTATGGCTGAAAAAGGATTTGGACAAGATCGACAAAAATACGCCGGTGGTGGTGTTCTCCCATTCGCCGTTACAGAAAATTTATAAAGGCTGGAATTTCTGGACCGAAGATGCCGAGCAGGTTCAAGCTTTGCTGAAACCGTTCAAAAAAGTTTCGGTCATTTACGGCCACGTCCACCAGATCCAGTACAATCAAATCGGCAACATCAGTTTCAACTCGGTGATGGCGACCGCTTGGCCGTGGCCTTATCCGCAATCTTATGCCCAGGCAGAGCAATATTTGCCGAAACTGACCGTGCCGATGAACCGGGCCGATCCGTTTTTCGAGCGTGATGCCAGCGGCTGGCAGTTTATCAATCTGGCCAATGGCAATGTTGATCTGAACTTTACGCTTTATGACAACACCAGCCGGATTGTCCGCCACAACGAAAAGCAAAAACGCCCGGAAGACGCTGTCTATCAAGACGAAAAAGCGCGGATAGTCCCGCAAACCCATTATTAACCGAAACACAGGAGCAAGAACATGTCTACTTACCAAAAAATAGCGATGGCGCTGTGTTTGGCGTTTGCGGCCACCGGTTCAGCCCTGGCCGATGAATTTACCGATGCCGATGTACAACGCTGGCAGCAGCAGTTTATGGCCGTTGTGGGCGAAGGCCGCGAGTTATGGATCAGCCCCAAACTGGGCAGCAACGGCGTTGCCTGCGCTCAATGCCATCCCAACGCCGCCAACACCCACCCTGAAACCTATCCGAAATTTCAAAAACAGTTAGGTAAAGTCGTGCCGCTTTGGCAGATGATCAACTGGTGCCTTAAAAACCCGCTGGAAGGACAACCGTTAGCCGCCGACGATCCGAAAATGACCGCGCTACAGGCTTATGTTACCTATGAAAGACGAGGCGTAAAACTGGAGCCTGGCAAGCATTGATTTAGCCTTGAAAAACCCATTGTCCACGAAAGGCACGAAAAAATATTCTCGTTCCCACGCGCTACGCTCGTCGTTTACGCGGGTTCCCAAGCTCCTGCTTGGGAACCCAGATAGCGAAGCTCCAGCTTCGCGAGACAGGAAGCTGGAACTTCCGACACTGAATTTGTTCTCGTTCCCACGTGCTACGTGGGAATGCAGTGTTGGACGCGCTGCGTCCCGTATACGCAAGACGTTGTAACTCGCGGCGCAGCGCGCCTTGACTACATTCCCACGTAGCACGTGGGAACGAGGAAAAGCAGTGCGGAGCTAGCGCAAAACGTTTCGGACAGGGTAAATACCCAGTCCGGCGTTATCATACTGATTTTTTTTGTGTCTTTCGTGCCTTTCATGGACAAATCTAAATGACTCTTTAAGAAGACCAATATGAAAGCAAACATCGGCCTAATCGGCCTGGCAGTGATGGGGCAAAATCTGGCCCTTAATATGAACGACCACGGCTTTAAAGTTGCGGTCTATAACCGCACCACCCGCGTAGTCGATGAGTTCCTGAACGGCTCCGCCAAAAATACGCAGATTACCGGCACGCACTCGCTGAAAGAGCTGGTCGATAGCCTGGAATCGCCGCGCATAGTTATGTTGATGGTTAAAGCGGGCGAGGTCATCGATCAGTATATCGACCAGATAGCGCCATTGTTATCAGACGGCGATATTATCGTAGACGGCGGCAATTCCCTGTTCACCGACACCACCCGGCGCACCCTCGCCCTGAAAGAACAAAACATCCTTTACATCGGCGCTGGCGTTTCCGGCGGCGAGGAAGGTGCAAGGCACGGCCCTTCGATTATGCCCGGCGGCAATATTGATGCATGGCCTGCCGTCAAAACCATTTTCCAATCCATCAGCGCACAGGTTAATGGCGAGCCTTGCTGCGAATGGGTGGGCGATAACGGGGCCGGGCATTACGTCAAGATGGTGCATAACGGCATTGAATATGGCGACATGCAGCTGATCTCTGAGGCGTATCAACTAATGTCCGAAGGCTTAGGCTTAAGCGCCCATGAACTGCATGCGATATTTACCGAGTGGAACCAAGGCCCATTAAGCTCCTATCTGATTGAAATTACCGCCGCTATTTTGGCCTACAAAGATCGGGACGGTCAGACCTTGCTGAAAAAAATTCTCGATACCGCCGGGCAAAAAGGCACCGGTAAATGGGTCGGTATTAATGCGTTGGAGCTGGGCATTCCGCTAACCTTGATCGGTGAGGCGGTCTTTGCCCGCTGCTTGTCCGCCCAAAAAGACGAACGGGTTAAAGCCGCGTCTGTATTGCCTAAACGGACGCTCAAATTTATCGGCAATAAGAAAGCTATGGTTAATGCCATTCGCGATGCATTATACGCAGCCAAGATTATTTCCTATGCTCAAGGTTTTAGCTTGATGAGGGAAGCGTCGAAAGAATATCAGCTGTCGCTCAATTTTGGCGATATTGCGCTAATGTGGCGCGGCGGCTGTGTTATTCGCAGCCGGTTTTTAAACGACATCAAGCAAGCCTATGACGCGACCCCTGATTTGGAAAGCCTGTTGTTAGCCGATTTCTTCATCAAGGCCATGAAACATGCCGATGAAGGCTGGAGGAAAGCGGTGATATTAGGCATCGAGCTAAGCCTACCGACCCCAGCATTGTCTTCCGCGCTGGCCTATTACGACGGGTATCGCAGTGAAAGATTACCGGCTAACTTATTGCAGGCGCAGCGGGATTATTTCGGCGCGCATACTTATGAACGGATAGATCAACCCAGAGGCCGGTTTTTTCATACCGATTGGACAGGGCATGGAGGCAAAACCGCATCGACTAGCTATACTGTTTAAACCGAGCATTTCCGGTTGCGCCGTCTCACGCCTTAAAAATGTCCAAAGCCAGCTTTGGACTCCAGAAAGCGTGGATGTCGGAGTTCAAAGCTGGCTTTGAACCTTATCCTTCTTAAGCGGCATGTTTTATGACATTCAAAATCCGGTGTCTGCCAGGGTGAGTAGTTACGAAAAATATTTTAACCGAGGTACTGCCGATGAAAGCCGAACCCTGCACCTACGCCATTTTCGGTGCGACCGGAAATTTGTCCCGACTCAAATTAATGCCGTCGCTGTATCATCTGGATGCCGCAAACCGCTTGCCTGAAGGCACCCGCATTTTGGCAATAGGCCGCAGGCCGTGGGATCAGAACAGATGGCGGGAAGAAGTCAGGCAGATGATCGAGGCCAAGGCTCCGGGCGATTTTGATGAAACCGTGTTCCAGCGTTTTGGCGCCCGGCTGCATTACCATCAAGGCGATATAACACAGCCGCAGTGTTATACGGAATTGGCCGATACGCTCAGCCGGGAAAACCAGTCCCCCAAAAATATCGCCTTCTATCTGGCAATCAGCCCCTCGGACTTTAGCGCCGTCATCGAGTTGTTGAACAACAATAACCTGTTTGATGAAGAACACGGCTGGCGGCGGGTGATTATCGAAAAACCGATAGGTTACGACCTGGACAGCGCTAAGGCCCTGCAAAAACGCATCAGCCGCTATTTGACCGAAGAGCAAATTTACCGCATCGATCATTATCTGGGCAAAGGCATGGTGCAAAATGTGCTGGTATTTCGTTTTGCCAATGTGATGCTGGAGCCGTTATGGAACCGCAACTATATCGACCATATCCAGATCACCCATTCCGAAGACATCGGCATCGGCAGCCGCGCCGAATACTATGACAAGGCCGGCGCCATGCGCGACATGCTGCAAAGCCACCTGCTGCAATTGCTGACGCTGGTCGCCATGGAGCCGCCGGTATCGATGGAAGCCGAATCGCTGCGCGACGAAAAAGTCAAAGTGCTAAAATCCATCCGACCGATTCCGAGGGAGGCGGTGCACGGACACGCCTTCCGCGCCCAATATGCCAAAGGCAATGTCGGCGGCGAACGGGTCAACGGCTATCTACAGGAAGACGGCATACCGGCCAATAGCATGACCGAAACCTATGCCGCGATGAAGCTGTATATCGACAACTGGCGCTGGCGCGGCGTGCCGTTTTACCTGCGCACCGGCAAGCGCATGGCCAAGGCGCAATCGACGATTTCGATTTGTTTCCGGCATCCGCCGTTGCAGTTTTTTCGCGGCACCGAGGTGCAGTGTATGAATCCCAATTGGGTGCTGCTTGGCATACAGCCGGAAGAATGCATCCGCATTGAAATGACCGTAAAAGAACCGGGCCTGGAAATGCGCACCCGCTCCAGCAGCCTGGACGCGAGTTTTCGCCAGCAGAATGAAAAAGCCATCGACGCCTACGAAGACTTACTGCTGGACGTATTAAAAGGCGACCGCTCGTTATTTCTGCGCTTCGATGAAGTAGAATACGCTTGGCGCATTGTCGATCCGATCCTGCAAACCTGGGCGATAGAGCGTGACTATATCGTCACCTATCCCGCCGGTTCCTGGGGGCCGGAAGACAGCCGCCGCTTATTCGACAAAGAAAGCCAATCATGGCGCAGCTCATTAACCCCGGAGTGTAACTAAATGCAAACAAACAGCCGCTGGCATACTCTTGAAACCGCAGAACAGGTTGCAGAGACCACCTGCCAGCACATTCTTAATGCCGCCGACACGGCTATAGCGGAACGAGGCAAATTCAAGCTGGTGTTAGCCGGAGGCAGCACCCCGGAAAAAGTTTACCGGCTGCTCGCCAAGGCCAATGCCGATTGGGCCAACTGGCATATTTATTACGGCGATGAACGCTGTCTGCCTGCCGATCATCAGGACAGAAACAGCCTGATGGCAACCCAGGTTTTGTTGGATAAAGTCGCAATTCCGGCGAATCAGATATTTACCATGCCTGCCGAACTTGGGCCGGAAGTTGCCGCCGAACGCTATAAACTTGCCGTCGCCAAGGCTGGAACGTTCGATATGGTGTTACTCGGCATGGGTGAGGACGGTCATACCGCCAGCCTGTTTCCCGGCCACCAGCACCCGCAGGATGAACTGGTGCACGCCGTTTACAATTCACCCAAACCGCCGCCAGAGCGCATTTCGATCAGCGCCAAGGCACTCGGCAACACGCGGGAGTTGATTTTCCTGGTCACCGGCGCGAATAAGCAGGAAGCCGTCAATCTGTGGCGCTCAGGATCCGATTTGCCGGTTGCGAGCATAGTGCCTGAAAATGGCGTCGATGTTTATATTGATAGCGATGTGTTTAAGCCGTAGCTGATAAGTCAAACTTCAGACATTTGGAGTGCAGGCTTCGCCTGCTATCGCAAGCAAAGCTTGCACTCCAGCAAACGCTCTTACTTAACTTAACGGCATTGGTCTAAAGCCCAGCCATCAACTCCCGAAAATCCTCAATAGCCGGATAAGCGGTTATGTCTCTTTTAGGCTGCCGGGTGTCCGGCCTGCTCACCGAGATTAAATGAGCGATGCCAAACTCTCTGGCAGAATCCAGCACCGCCAAGCTATCGTCGATCAACAGCGCGGCTTCCTTTTCAAACGGTATGCGCTGTTGCAGCAACCGCCAAAAATCGGCATGCTCCTTCGGAAAGCCCAAGTCATGCGAGCTGATAATGCCGTCGAAAAACGGCTGCAAGCAGGTTTTTTCCATCTTAAGCCCCAAGCTGCCCCGATGCGCATTGGTGACCAAATACACCTTTTTCGGCGACTGATGCGCTTTTTCCAGAAACTCGGTGACATGCGGCAATACGGCGATTAACCCGGAAATTTCCGCTTTCAACCCGGCAATATCCAACTCTAAAACATCGCTCCAGTAATCCAGGCAATACCATTCAAGCTTGCCTTCCATGCCTTTAAAGCGCGGCTCCAACTGCTGCTTGGCGGCTTCTACCGACAATCCCTGTTTTTCGGCAAACTTAAGCGGCACAAACTCCTTCCAGAAATGATTGTCGAAATTCAAATCCAGCAGCGTTCCATCCATATCCAGCAAAACAGTGTCAACTTTATTCCAATCGATCATCAGAGTGCGTTATATTTGCAAAAAAAGACTTCATAAAATAGCACAATGGCCAAAAAACCGATCATCCTTAACAAAACAACCATCGCAACCAGCCGATTATTCCGCATCGAATCGCTGGATATTGAGTTCAGCAATGGCGAACTGCGCAACTACGAACGCTTGGCCCGTAGCAAATCAGGCAGCGCCGTGCTGATTGTGCCGATGCTGGATGCCGAAACGGTGTTGTTGATCAGGGAATATTCCGCCGGTGTGCATCGCTATGAGCTGGGCTTGCCCAAGGGCAAGACCGATATAGACGAATCTTTCCTGGATGCCGCAAACCGGGAGCTTAAAGAGGAAGTCGGCTATGGCGCCAGAAGCCTGCATCACTTAAGCTCTTTTTCGATTGCGCCATCCTATCTGGAACACATGACCGAGATCGTGCTCGCCCAGGATTTGTATGCCGAAAAACTGGAGGGGGACGAGCCGGAAGAATTGGAAGTCATTCCGTGGAAATTAAACCGTATCAATGAATTGCTGGCTACCGGAGAATGCACCGAAGCCCGTTCAATTGCCGCGTTATTTATGGCTTTGGAATATTTTAAGGCGTTGTAGGGGCAATCCCTTGTGGTTGCCCTAACCACGCAGGCTGGGTAAAACAACGCGAAAACCAGATTTAATGCGAACAACGCTGGGTTTCATTGCATTCAACCCAGCCTACTGCACTTTCTGCACTTTCTGCACTTTGGAGTATCTTACGGTTTCGTAGGCTGGGTGCGGCTGCATGGATGCAGCCTTACTTTCATTGGCTGATAAACAGAAGTTAACAGGCTATCGCCACCAGAAACTCCAGAGTTTATTGCCTAGAGTGTAACAATCAGTGATGATATGCTGAAATTTTATATCTATCTGCTAGCATCCATTAGGGAGAAGTAAGTGAGTAAAGGGCGTTATTACGTTGGAAGAGTTGTAAAAGGGGGCTTGATAACTCAAGAGAGTCTGCAAGATATAATCCTAAATCCGCCAGTAATAGAGAAAGGCCGATTTGTCTGGACAATTACAGATATTGAGGATCACAGAAGCGGATCAATTCCTTTCATATTTGGAAAGCTGTCTAAGTTTTCTCGTGTTGGCCAACTTACAGTAGTTGATGAAAAAACTAAATCGCAACGAGCCGCTTTAGAACCAAATTTATTAGAAGCCAGCTCCCCATTTGTATATCTCCCTAAATTTTCTGGAATCGCGTATCTACATGTTTGGAATGGGATTCAGGAAGACGTCTTTGCTCGTCGTTTCAGAGCGATTATAGAGGCCCCATATGACAGTGTCTTTGCAGAATGCGCTATTGAACCAATTGCTGATTACGAAGCGTTCGTAAAAAAGCTTTATAACATAGATACTTTTACTGAAATTTCGGCCAAGGTTTACCCACCAAACCCGCTCTTCGGCCGTTTGTGGTCAAGCCTCAATGACTACGTCAAAATGAGAAATGCAGCTGAGGTTTCAATTAAGGAGATAAGCCCAGATGACAACGGGATAACCACTAAGATTGTAACCCTTGTCCAAAATATCATGGCCAATTCCAATTACCAACCTGAAACAACTGTGGATATTGCAGATGCGGCCCTTTTGATGGCAGCAGACGGATACGGCAGTGGAAAAGTAGTGGGGTATGATGGCGATACCGAAGTAATTATCCGCACATCAGACAATCAAAAAAGCTTCTTAGCTAGCAAAGAGCCAGAACCATTAGAGCTTGCGATTAAAGCTGCCGATATATTGGAGAAGGTAAGTCGCGAACGAGATATGAGGCATTGATGGTCATGTATTGGCTGCGAGTATTTGTGATTTCGTTTGAGTTTCTTATTGTTGTTATTTCTTTTTTCTTAGCAAATGTCTATGGTGAAACCGTTAGCGCCTTCGTTAAAGAAATACAGATTAACGATGAGGCCTTGAAGTGGCTTATGCTCCTGCCGGCGGGATTGTTAGGCTGGAGTTTTATGCAGACTCAGTCATTACTATTTCCAGATGGCGAGTTTTCAAAGATTCTTCACAAGTGGCCAAGCTATTGGAAGTTAAAAATACATTGTGTAGTTGGGCTTATATATGCAGTTCTGTTCTTAATAGTAGGATTACTTCCCCTATTTACGAAGGATGGAATGAATACGGGAGCAGGTTTTATTATGTTTTTTTGCGGCGTTATTGGAGAATCGATAGTAGCTTTAAGTATCTATTCGGCACAGATTTCCGTGAAAGAAATAAACATGCTTAATGAATCCTAACTATGCATTGAATCATACTTGCTATGTGATGCACTCAACGCGTTGTTATCAATGACGTCTTCGCGCTGTAAGGTGGTTCAGTTGGAGGGCGAATTCGCCACAGGCAATCCGCCGCTGCTTCGTCAGGCTGTAATCGGCGTTTTTTGTGCATGGGGCAACCACAAGGGATTGCCCCTACGGTTTCGAATTGTGCGTCAGCCCCGTCCTGCATGAAAGCATCACAACCGATACAGCGGCTCCAGTTTGTCATCGTCGGTAGCTACTATTTTTTCTCGGGCTTTATTTTCAACAAACGCCTGATACAGTTTTTTGCCCTGCCACTGCTCGGCTGATTTACCATACAAAACTTGGTTCAGATTCAGGATTTCATCCCTTAGTCTTGCGTCACTTTGCTCGGCGATAGCGCCTAAACTCGTCACATTCGCCGCGCCAGCTCCCGACTGGCTTGCGGCATACACACCATCCCTGGCGATATACTTTTGCCGCCCCCAAACCAGCAAGGCATCTTTGGCAGCTGCGGCATTATTATCGGCACAGGCTTTTTTCAGATTTTTTACGCTGTCTTCCAAACGCATTTCACGTTCGCTTTTTTCCGTAACCGGTTTTTTAGCCGGACGCTTAATCAGAAAATAGGCCAGCGTCGCTAACCAGCCTGCGCCCAGGAACACCGATACCCAGAGCCAGATATTTTGCTGTTGCGGCTGGCTGGCAATCGGCGTGGGTGCTTCAGCTTTTTGCGGTTGCTGCGCCGTTGCCGGGGCTACAGAAGCTGCCATATCCGGCAAGGTTCCTACCGCCGCCTCAAGCGCCGTGATCGTGGTTTCCGGGATTTTGGCGATTTCCATTTTCTGGCTTTGGCTGTTAAACCAGGGAATTTCTATCGCCGGTAATTTATAAAAACCCGCTTTTGACGGGATGATGGCTATTTTCTCTTCCCTGAATGCAATCAGGCCTTCCGGTTTTTTCTGTTCCTGCAACACCGGCTGGTCGGGATAGGTCTTCAGCTGCTCGTCAACTTTGCCAACATTCAACTCAGGCAACTGGCCGACGGTCGTGCCTTTTGCCAACAGCGTCAAGGTTCGGGTCAACGGTTCGCCGACTTTCATTTGCTGGTTGTCGCCAGACCATTCTTCTTTTAGCACCAGTTGTTCCGCTGAAAGCCAATGCTTCCCGGTAAAAGTTGAGGGAGCCGGTTTCACCTCCAGCGTCACCGATTTGGATAAAATCTTCTTGGTTTTGGTGGTCTGGGAATTAAAAAAGCCGTTAAAATTCGGGCGGCTGCTAGCTATGACCTCGGCCGTTAATGCCAGCGGCTTGATGGTTATGGTGCCGCTTTTTTGCGGGAAAATCGCATACTTGCGCTCGGTGACCAGATAATTCACGCCGTTGATCTGGGTATTGTAATTGCTGTCGTCGCCCAGTTTTTCAATCACCGCATCGCCCAGCTCCGGCTCATTCAAAGCCGCCTGTGCGATTTCGATTCGCCTATACAAGCGCACAGTGTAAAGAACCTGGGATTGCACATAAGGGCTTTGGGGGCTGGCCTCAACCTCCAGGAACAAATCGTCGTCGGTATTAACGGCTTTATTGGCCGTCGCCTCGGTCACCAAGATGCTTCCCGGCTGGCTCAGATCATCTCCGAACTTGACCGGCGGAACAGTCAGGCTGCCTAGGTGTTTAGCCATCACGTTCAACGTCCATTGTATGGTCTTGCTGGATTTCCCGTTAATCCAAGACGAATTGCTGCTCTGGCTTTGGCCGAGTATCTCGAAATCCTGTTCCAGCGGGGTGAAATCAGGGTCGTTATCCGGCGTGTCGTTAGCGGTAAAAATGATCTGAAAGGATTCATCCAGGCCAACCGGATTGCGGTCGAACGACACGCTGATTTGTGCGGCCAATACAACGGCTGGCGCAAAACTCAACAGTAACAAAAGAAAGAATAATTTTTTTATAGCGTTCATGTTCATTATTTAGATTAATTAACTGATGTTAATTCATAGCTATTCAGCGCGTAGCACAACATCCCTCTCCAGCGGGAGAGGGGGCGTATTCTTAGCAATTCGCTGAATAGTTACGTTAATTCTACCTTGTCGATTAAATACCGGTGATTTTCAAAATCGTCATTCCGGCAGGGAAGCGGGTATGACGGGCTTTTATAGAATCCATTGCTTACCAACCATCAGCATCGCCGCCTGCCTGTCGTCCACGCTGTCCGTATTGGTATTTAAACTTGCGCCGTAACAAGCCTGCCGGATCGTCGGGAATTCTTTTCAGCCATTGTTCATTGGCCTGCTGCTGTTCATCCGTTGGCTCGGCCTTTACCGGCGCTTGCTGCTTGGCTTCGTCTTTGCCCTGCTCGGCTTGCTGGGGCTTTTGCTCTTCCGGCTTTTTTTCCTCAGCTTTATCTTGTTGCTTTTCTTCCGACTGTTGCTGATCCGATTGCTTCTGCTCCGGTTTTTGCTCTGGCTTTTCCTCGTTTTTATTTTGATCCGACTTTTGTTCGTCTGATTTTTCCGATTGTTCGCCCTCCTTGTCTTGTTTGGAATCACCTTTTGATTTTTGTTTATCGTCCTTTTGCTGATTCTGCTGTTTTTGTTTTTGCTTTTCCAGTTCCTTTTCTACGACTTCCTTGTTGTGTTTTGCGTCGCTATCGTTAGGGTTAATGGCTAAGGCTTTTTCATAAGCTTTTAGGGCCTCTTCCAATTGACCGGCTTTGACCAACGCATTGCCCTGATTGTAAGCGTTGCTTTCGGACTTGCTGCTTTTCAGGCTTTCCAGCGCTTTGTCATACTCCCCGGCTTTGTAATGCGCCGCCGCTTTCCAATCCGGGTTTTCAAACTGCTCCGCCGCCTTGGCAAAATCCTGATTTTTATAAGCCTGTTGCGCCTGTTGGTCTTTGGTCTGCCACAAATCCTGCCAGTCCATTGCATAACTGTTTTTAGGCAACGGCAAAATCAGCAACAAGGCAAAACACAACAAACCTTTCCTGAACGTCAGCGCAGCCAGCGGCAAGACCAGCAATAGCAACCAGAGGCCTTTGTCCGCCCACTGATCCAGTAACAAGTTGTCGTTTTGCTTGCCCTGCTGCTGAACTGATGATCTGTCCACGTTTGCCAACACCGCTTGAATATCTGCGTCATTGGCCGTTATGGTTTGGTAAACGCCGTTGCCCGCCTGTGCCAGTTTTGCCAGCCCAGCGGAATTTAATTTGGGCACCACAATATTGCCTCGCTCATCTTTCAGAAACCCGCCCTCAGGCAGCGCTATCGGTGCGCCGTCATCCGTTCCGACGCCCAATATTGACAGTTGATACTTATCCAATGTTTTTACTGTGGACAAAGTTTTATCCACATCGACGCCGTCGGTGACCAACAGGATCTGGCCTTTTTGCAGACCTGCCTGTTTAAGCAGTTCCATGGCTTTTTCCAGTGCCAACGCGGTATCGCTGCCCTGACTGGGCATGATGTCAGTGTTCAATGCCGACAACTGGCTGTCGATGGTCTCGGTATCATCGGTCAGCGGCGTTACGGTAAACGCGTCGCCCGCATAAACCAATAATGCGGTCTGGCCGTCTTTGCGCTGTTTGAGTATGTCGGCGATTTTGTAACGCGCCATGATCAAACGACTGGGCTTAATATCGGCGGCATCCATCGACCGGGACAAATCCAGCGCAATCACCAAAGCGGAATCGTTCCTGAATACCGGCGAGGGCAATCGCTCCCAGGTCGGCCCGGCCAGTGCGACAATCGCCAGCAGCGCGGCAATGGCTCCCGCCGTTATCGGCCAACGGCTTTGATTGACGGCCTTTTGCTGCAACAGATACGGCAATAGCGCGGCATCGCAGACCGCCGACCAGTTGCCTTGAGCCAGCTTATTTCTGAGCATTAACACCAGGATTGCCAAATACGGTATAACCGCCAGCAGCCAGTAGGGCCTGATAAAATGAAAGTCGGCCAGGTTCATGTCAATCGTACCTTGGACAAAGCAATGAACGCCGCCAGAGCCAATGCCAGCGACAACGGCCAGTAATACAATTCGCTACGGGGCCTGAAATATTGTTTATCTTTTTCCACCGGTTCCAGCTCATCCAGTCTCATGTAAATATTATTCAGCTCATCGGTGTTTCTGGCCCGGTAATAGTAGCCGCCCGTACTTTCGGCGATCTTGATCAGGGTTTTCTCGTCCAGATCGACCGACGGGTTAATCTTGCGGCTGCCGAAAAAACTGCGCACAATCATTTCATCCGCGCCAATGCCGATGGTGTAAATTTTCAAATGGTTCGCTGCGGCCAATTCGGCGGCCTTTAACGGAGAGACTTCACCGGCGGTATTGGCGCCGTCGGTCATCAATACCAAGACGCGGCTATTGGCCTGCTCGTTTTTAAGCCGCTTGACCGCCAAGCCGATGGCGTCGCCTATCGCGGTATTTTCCCCGGCAAGCCCCAGGACGGACTCGTTCAACAAGGTCATCACGGTTTTCCGGTCGAAGGTTAACGGCGTCTGCAAATAAGCCTGGGTGCCGAACAGGATCAAGCCGACCCTATCGCCGACGCGCCGGTTGATAAAATCGGTGGCGACCATTTTGGCAGCGGTCAGCCTATCGACAGACCGCTTGTTAATCACAAAATCCTGCTCTTCCATGCTGCCGGACAAGTCCACCGCCAGCATCAAATCCCTGCCGCTGACCGCCTGCTCAATCGGCTCACCGAGCCACTGCGGCCTAGTGCAGGCGATGACCAACAACAACCAAGCGATTACTGCCAGCCATAACGGCCATTGCTTGATTTGGGAAACTGCCCGGGTTTCAACATCGGAAAAGTCGTCAAGGAACGGGACTTTTAATGCCGCCTGTTCCGCAGGGCTATTGGCCGGAACCAGCCAGCGGATTAATAAGGGCAACGGTAAAGCAGCCAATAGCCAAGGCCATTCAAAATGAATCATGCTGCTTCTCGTTCCCACGCGCTGCGTGGGAATGCGGTCTTGGCGCGCTGCGCCGCGTGTACCGGCACCGTTATGACTACTATGGCGTTACAGGACGCAGCGCGTCCCTGATGCATTCCCATTCCCACGCAGCGCGTGGGAACGAGATAATTATCCGCATCAATCATGATTTTCCCTGAGCCTTAAGCCATCTTTCACACAGCTCGATTAATTGGGAAATTTCCTGTTCGGTAGGCGGCGTACTTCGATAAGGCGCATCCGCCAAAAGCTGTCCGACGCCCTCGCTAAACGGCAACCCCTTTACTGACGTGTCGAGAAACGCCAGCCATTGCCGTCCGGTCAACCCGGCGGCCTTGCCCCGCGGCAACACGCTGATCGCAACGCGCCTGACTAACATGGAAAGTTCGCATAATTTTTGCAGGTTATCCCGCGTTGCATCCTGTTTGATTTGAGCCAGTAGCTTGTTCGCGGTTTTAAGCGCGGTCTTGCGGGTCAGCCTTTTATAAAACCAGACTGAAAAAACAATCAGCAACGGAACGGTTACCGCCAATATCCACCAGCCGATAGCGGGCGGCCACCAGCCTATGGCTTCGGGTTCGTGGATGTCTTTTAAATCGAGAACAGTTTGATTCATTTATCTTAAACGTTGTATCGGGTCGTCGGTGGTGCTGCATTGAATAAACGCGAGTCCCATTTTTTTGGCTATCTGCTCCAGCTGATGCAGCCGCCCGGTAAAATGTTGCCGATAGTTTATCAGCCGCTGCCGGTCGCCGGTATCGACAACCACATCCCGTTTTTCATCGGTCGCCGCGCCTGTTCCCGACAGGCTTGCGGCATACACACCATCCATGGCGGTAAAACGGTAACGGCCTTTTTCCGGCAAATGGCTTTCCAGCGGGTCATAGACAAAAATCAGCACCAGCTCGCAATGCCGCGACAGCTTGGCCAGATAGGTTTCAACCTGATCGTTAATGCCGCGAAAGTCGCTGATGATATAAACCAAGCTGCCGGGGCGGGCATGATGCATCAGTCTTGCCAGCACCTGTTCCAGGGTAACTGTGGGGACGACTTCAGTCGCCCCGTGAGCTGGGCGACTGAAGTCGTCCCTACAGTCGTCCCCACACACAATAGCATTTAAAAACCGTAGCACGGCGTGCCTGCCGTTTTGCGGTTTTAATTCGCGGCACACCGAGTCGGTAAAAATCTGCCCGCCGATCCTGTCGCCGTGATGCTGTGCCGCCCACGCCACCAGCCCGGCAAGCTTTGCAGCCAGCACCGATTTAAAAGCGCCGCGTGTCGCAAAGTGCATTGCAACGCGGTTGTCCACGGAAATAAACACCGGCCTTTCCCGCTCTTCCCGAAATACCTTGGTATGGGTTTTTCCGGTACGCGCCGTGACCCGCCAATCGATGCTGCGGATGTCATCACCCGGTTGATAAACCCTGGCTTCTTCAAACTCCATGCCGCGACCCTTGAAGCGGGACACGTAACCGCCGCTTTGCCCGGCGCGTATGGCTGAGTGTTTCAGATTTAATCCCACAGCGGGTCTTGCCAAATCGATCAGTGTCTTTAACGACGCTGCAACCAGTTCGCTGACCGGATTAGCTTGTTTTGCAGACAACATCAAGGTACGGCAACTCTGGCAATCAGTTCTTTAATAAAGTGATCGGTGGTGATGCCTTCCGCTTCGGCTTCGTAAGACAATATCAGGCGATGCCGCAACACGTCGAAAGCCATGTCCTGAATATCTTCGGGGCTAACAAAATCGCGTTGCGCCAGCCAAGCCTTGGCTCTGGCACAACGATCCAGCGCGATGCTGGCTCGGGGGCTTGCGCCGTATTGCAGCCAAGCCGCCAAATCCTGCCCATAAGCGCCAGGGTTGCGGGTCGCCAAAATAATTTGCAGCAAATAGTTTTCCAGGCTTTCCGCCATATGCAAATCCAGCACTTCGTTACGCGCGTAAAACAAGGTCTTTTGCTCTATCGGCTTGAACTGGTCGCCATTCTTTACTGCGCCGGAACGCGCTTCTGCTCTGGCCAAATGCAAAATGCTTTTTTCATGTTCGGCTTTCGGATAATCGATTTTCACATGCAGCAAAAAACGATCCAGCTGCGCTTCCGGTAACGGGTAAGTGCCTTCCTGCTCGATAGGGTTTTGCGTTGCCATTACCATGAATAACTGCGGCAGCGGGTAAGTCGCCTGACCCACGGTTATTTGCCGCTCGGCCATGGCTTCCAGCAACGCCGCCTGCACTTTGGCCGGCGACCGGTTGATCTCGTCTGCCAGGATCAGGTTATGAAACAACGGGCCTTTTTGGAACTCAAACGTGCCTTGCTGGGGACGGTAAATTTCAGTCCCGGTTAAATCGGCGGGCAATAAATCAGGGGTGAACTGCACCCGATGAAAATCGCCTTGTATGCCTTTGCTTAATACGTTGATCGCACGGGTTTTGGCAAGTCCGGGAGCGCCTTCAACCAGGATATGGCCGTCAGCCAACAGGCCGATCAGCATCCGTTCAACCAGAACATCCTGACCGATAATTTCCTGGTTGATATAGTTCTTCAAGCGCATTAACGCCGGTTGGGCAGTCTTTTTTGGGTTTTCTTCTGACATGATGTTGTTTAATCTATGTACGTTGTACGAAAGCCGTAGGCGGCAGGTTCAACTGACAATATAGTGTCTGTTAATCATCTTCTCAACTAAGCCCGGCTATTTTATACAGTTATCCGTAGAGACGCGATAAATCGCGTCTCTACAGCCAGAAAATGCGTTTGCCCTAGGAGGCTGTCGGATTAATAGAGCGAACCACCCCGCTTAATTACGTTTAAAATTTAAAAAAATGGTTTGTTGGGATTTTTAATGCCCTTGGTTCTGATTTATCACCCCATCAAGGCTCTTTTCCTCCCTATTAGCCTCTCAATACA